>DAINRD010000048.1:7045-9406 GCA_036742095.1 Archaeoglobus sp.
TGACCTTCACAAGAGATTTGGAGAGCTTGAAGTCCTCAAAGGAGTGACAATGAGCGTGGATAAGGGGGAGGTTGTGGTTATCATTGGCCCTTCCGGGAGTGGAAAGTCTACACTTTTGAGGTGCATAAACAGACTTGAGGAGCCTACAAGCGGGAAAATATTTCTCGACGGTGTAGATATAACAGACAGCAGAGTCGACATCAACAAAGTAAGACAGAGGATTGGAATCGTATTTCAGCAGTTCAATCTCTTCCCCCACCTCACCGCTCTGCAGAACATAACCCTTGGACCCATAAAAATAAAGAAGATGGACAAAAGGGAGGCCGAGGAACTCGGAATGAAGCTCCTTGAGAAGGTTGGCCTCGCTGAGAAGGCTGATTACTACCCCGCTCAGCTCAGCGGTGGTCAGCAACAGAGAGTTGCGATTGCGAGAGCTTTGGCCATGAATCCTGAAGTCATGCTCTTCGACGAAGTTACATCAGCCCTTGACCCTGAGCTCGTTAAGGAAGTTCTCGACGTCATGAAGCAGCTTGCAAGAGACGGGATGACAATGGTTGTTGTCACCCACGAGATGGGGTTTGCAAGGGAAGTTGGAGACAGGGTAATTTTTATGGATGATGGGGTTATTGTTGAAGAGGGTAAGCCTGAGCAGATATTCTCAAACCCCAAGCATGAGAGGACCCGGAAGTTTTTGAGCATGATTCTGTGATGGCAGTTTAAGGCGACTCCTGAAATACTTGCCCCCATCTCAATCCATCCCGCCTTCCTGAAGGCTGCAGACTACCTTGGCCTTAAGGTCGTCAGACTGCCAATAAGGGAAGCTAAGGCTGACGTAAATGATTTCGCCGAGGCTGTGAGCAGCAAAACAGCCCTAATTGCATTATCCGCCCCAAACTGGCCCTTTGGTACCATTGACCCGGTAGAGAAGATAGCTGAGTTTGCTGCAGAGAAAAATGTTCTCCTGCACGTTGATGCGTGTCTTGGGGGCTTCATTCTGCCCTTCTTCGAGATGCTGGGTGAGAAAATACCCAAGTTTGATTTCAGGGTTGATGGTGTTACTTCAATCTCTCTCGATGCGCACAAGTACGGCTATGCACCAAAAGGGGCTTCAATTGTGCTTTTCAGAGATGTAGAGCTGAAGAAGTGCTCCATGTTCGTTGACGTCACTTCTCCGGGCTACGTTTTTGTCAATCAGGCCGTGCTTTCCTCAAGACCTGAAGGGCCCTTAGCAGCAGCCTTTGCGGTGATCAAATACCTGGGCATTGAGGGATACAAAAGGCTTGCCTCAAAGGTTCTTTCTGCAAGGGAAAAGATTTACAGAGGGCTAAAGAGGTTGGGGTTTGAGAGTGTTGGCAGAGTTGAGAGCAGTGTCCTTGCTATGTCAAATTCGGAAGTTGACCTGATGGGCTTCGTGAACAACATGAAGAAGCTTGGCTGGCAGCTTCACCTGCAGAAGGGGCTGAGGGAATACGGCATCCCTGACAACATTCATCTAACTCTCAGCCCCATCCACGAAGATGTTGCCGATGCATTTGTGGAGGATGCCGAAAAAGCTCTTGAGATGGAGCCTGAGGTAGATACAAAGCAGATTTTCGCAATGGCAGAGAGGAGAGAGTTTGCAGAAATCATAAAGGGTATAGAGGAGGGCAGAATAGACTCAAGCGTGATTCCAATGCTTCTTGAGAGTATTCCGGAAGAGGTAGCGGTTGAATTGATAAAAAACGTCGTCGTAGAGTGGTTCAGATGAGGGCGCTGTTAACAGCAGGCTTTATACTCATAGTTTTTGCCTCTCAGGCAGTGTGGGTTACCTTTTCTCCAGTCCTCACGCTCGTTTCTGAAGAAATAAACGTTTCGGTGGAACTTCTCGGGCTGCTGGCAGTAACTTATCCAATCTTTTTCCTCATCCTCACCATACCGAGCGGTTTGCTTCTTGACCGAGACTTCGAGAAGTGGTTTTTATTTGGCAGTATAACAACCTTCTTCGCTGCTGTTGGCAGGTTTGCGAGCTTTAATTACTACTGGCTCCTTGTCTGCCAGCTTTCAGGAGCTGTTGGACAGCCATTTCTGCTCAACGCTTTTGTTCCCTATGCGTCACAACTTTACGAGGAAAGAAGGACGCTGATAATTTCAGTATTGAGCCTCTCCATGTACCTCGGAACGGTCTTTGCCCTTGCTGCTGGACTCAAGCTTTACACCGCTGGAAAGATAACTTTACTTATCCTGCCGCCTGCTTTGGTTGCAACGGTTGGAATCGTTCTGGTACTCCTTGGAGTGAGGGCTGTAAGATTCACCAAAGCCGAAAGCTTCGCCGTCAGACAGTTTGGTACGGTTTTGAGAAGAAAAGACCTCTGGATAATCGGA
>DAINRD010000049.1:0-9223 GCA_036742095.1 Archaeoglobus sp.
GGAGGTGTTTGAGCCTATAACTGCATCAGTAACAGCATCAATCTCTTTCAGAACCTTCAGCTTCAGATTAACGTCCTCGAAAACGGCCTCTATAACCAGATCACAGTCCTTTAAAGCGCTGTGAGATGTGCTGGTGGTAATTCTGCTCAGCACAGCGTCCATCTCCTCCTCCGTAATTTTACCTCTCTCAACGAGCCTCTGCAGTCCAAATCTGCCAGCCCTTATCGCCTCCATTCCCTTCTTCAGGTTCTCCTCGCTAACGTCAACAGCAACAACCTCCAAACCCTGCTGGGCGAAAAACTGGGTTATCTGGGTGCCCATCAGGCCGAATCCAACAACCCCGATCTTCTCGAACATGCCATCACCTTCCCCTAAACTCAGGCTTCCTCTTCTCCAGAAACGCCCTCATTCCCTCCTTCGCATCCTCGCTGGAGAAGAGCATGGAGAAGAGGCTTGCTTCATACCTCAGCCCCTCCCTCAGGGGCATGTTGATTGATGCGTTCAAAGCTTTCTTCGCCACCTTTACAGCGAGAGGCGATTTCTCGATTATTTTAGCGGCAACCTCCTTTGCCCTCTCCATCAGCCTTTCGTGCTCCACAACCTCCTCAACCAGCCCTATTCTTAAAGCAGTCTGAGCATCGATTATCTCCCCCGTAAGAACAAGCTTTTTCGCCATCCCCAGCCCCACGAGCCTCGGCAGCCTCTGCGTCCCTCCCGCTCCGGGAATTATGGCGAGGTTTATCTCCGGCTGCCCGAACTTTGCCTTTTCACTGGCAATTCTTATGTCGCAAGCCATAGCCAGCTCACAACCCCCACCGAGGGTGTATCCGTTAACTGCGGCAATCACCGGAATCTCAAGCTCCTCAATTCTCGAAAAGAGATCCGTTCCGAGCTTTGTTGCCTCAAAAGCCTTAACTGCATCCCTCTGAAGAAGCTCGTTGATGTCCGCGCCGGCAGCAAAGGCCTTGCCGCTGCCGGTAATGATTAAAACTCTTGCCACTTCCTCGATGCCCTCAATAACCTCAGCCAGCTCCATCCTCGTTTTGGTGTCAAGAGCGTTTAGCTTCTCTGGTCTGCTGAGGGTTGCAACAGCAATTTCACCATCAAGCTCAAGCTTGACTCTCTCTCCCATTCTCCCACCTCAAAGCTTTCCTATCAACCTTCTCGCAATTATCTGCTTCTGAACCTCTTTCGTTCCCTCGTAAATCTCCATCAGCTTCGCATCCCTGTAGTAGCGCTCTGCCGGATACTCGCCGATGTACCCGTAGCCACCATGAAGCTGCACGCACCAGTCTGCGACGTAAACAGCTGTCTCCCCTGCAAACCACTTGGCCATTGAGGAAAGCTCAGGCCTTGACTGCCCGATGCTGCACTGCCAAGCAGCCTGCCACGTCAGCAGCCTTGCAGCCTGAATGCGCGTCGCCATCTCGGCAATCTTGAACTGCGTGTGCTGAAATGCAGCTATTGCCTGTCCAAACTGCTTCCTCTGCTTTACGTAGTTCAAAGCAAGCTCAAAAGCCCCCTGAGCTATACCAACAGCCTGCGCCGCCACCCTCGGCCTCGTGTGGTTGAAGAACTCCATGAGGTAGTAGAAGCCCTTTCCCGGCTCGCCCAGAATGTTCTCCTCAGGCACCTTTACATCTTTCAGCACAATCTCAGCCGTATCGCTCGCTCTCAGGCCGAGCTTGTTCTTGATTTTCGTCGCCTTAAACCCCTTACTCTTGCTCTCAACAATGGCGAAAGTCAGGCCCTGATGCCTCTTCTCTCCCTCGTAGGTTCTACCCAGAACCAAAACGAAATCGCAGACAGTGCCGTTGGTTATGAATGTCTTCGTCCCGTTTATGACCCACTCGTCCCCCTCCTTAACGATTTTGGTCTTAACGTTAGCCACATCACTTCCCGCTTCAGGCTCAGTTGTCGCCATCGCCGAAATCCCGTGCTTCTCAGTCACCCACCGCAGATATTTCTCCTTCTGCTCCTCACTGCCGAAAAGGATGAGCAGCTCGGTGCCAAAAGTGGAGCTCAGGCAGGCGTTCCCTATTCCAGGGCTGATTCTGTAGAACTCCTCTGTAACAAGGGCCTCCTCAAAAAGGCTGAGCCCCATCCCTCCATACTCCTCAGGTATCTTCACGGTCGAGAAGCCTAGGTCTCTCGCTTTCCTGACAAGCTCCATCGGATACTTCTCCTCCCTGTCACACTCCTCTACAATTTCAGGCGTGAACTCCCTCTCCGCAAACTCTCTCGCAGCCCTCCTAATATCCTCCTGCTCAGTAGTCAGCTTAAAATCCATTCAAACCACCTCGAAGTAAACCTTCCAGACTCCCGTCTCATCCTTCCCCGGCTTCAACCTCACAACGTCACCCACCTTGACCTCGTTCGCCCATCCCATTACCCTCACTTCCCCAAATCTGGCGATGGCTATGGTGTAGGGCTCTTTATGCCACTCAAAACCTGCAGGAATTGTGTGAACTGTGGTGAAGGCCTCAACCACTCCCTCTCCTGCAATCTCAACCCAATCAACCTCTCCACCGCAAAGGCATTCAGCCCTCGGCGGGTAATGCTCTTTCCTGCAGCTCTTGCAGATAGTCTTGAAAACCTTCCCCTCCTCAAGGCCCTTCCAGTATCTATCAGTTTTCACAACAGGAATGCGGTGGTTCATCACAAGCTCACGGCTCTCAATAAACATTTTCTCACCTCCCGAAAATCATTACAAAGGCAAAATGTCCAGTGCCACCAACGTTGTGCAGCAAGGCTCTGTTGTTTCTCAGTTCAACCTGCAGCTCTCCCGCCTCGCCGCGCAGCTGCTTCACGATTTCGTAAACCATTGCAACTCCCGTCGCAGCCAAGGGGTGACCCTTGGCCTTTAAACCGCCGAAGGTGTTTACAGGAAGCTTTCCTTCCAAGTCAGTCTCCCCGCATTCCACCAGCTTCCCTCCCTCACCCTTTCTGCAGAAGCCGAGGTCCTCGCAGGCCATAATCTCGGCGATGGTGAAGCAGTCGTGCACTGTGGCAAGGTCAAGCTCCTTCATCGGGTCATCAATCTTAGCCTTTTTATACGCCATCTCCCTCGCCAGAACCGTCGCTTTAAGACCTATGAAACCTTCCCTGCAGGTCATGTTTGCCGTATCGGACGCATAACCAACAGAATCTATCCAAACAGCATTGTCAATCCCCATCTCCCTTATCTTATCCTCACTCGCCAGAATCGCTGCTGCAGAACCATCGCTTATCGGTGAGCAATCGTAGAGCTTCAGGGGGTAGGTGATGTACCTCGAATTCAGCACATCCTCAATCGCAATCTCCTTCTGGAAGTGGGCCTTCGGGTTTTTTGCAGCATTTCTGTGGGCCTTAACCGCAACCTTTGCAAGCTGCTCCTCGGTAGTTCCAAATTTCGCCATGTGGGCAGTTGCGTGCATTGCGTAGTATGCAGGAAAGGTTGTGCCGTATTGATGAAACTCCCAAAGGTAATTCCCCGCTCTACCGCCAATAGCGAGAGACGTGGCGGTGTCAACCTCAGTCATCTTCTCAACGCCAATGGCTATGGCCACCTCAGCGATTCCTGAGGCGATTGATGTGTATGCTGCGTAAACCGCAGCAGCTCCAGTAGCGCATGCAGCCTCTACTCTCATAGGTCCCTTACCCGCAAAACCACAGTACTCGTTCACGGGAACCGCAGGCATAAGTTCGTAACCCCTTGTATTAACGCTGCCAACAACGCTCAAGTTAACGTCTTCCTGGCTTATCCCAGCATCATCGAGTGCCTCCTCAACTGCTTCATAAGCGAGCTCCTGAAGAGTGACGTCATCCCTTCTCCCGAACCTTGAACAGCCAACGCCGATAACACCAACTCTCATCAACATCAATCAACCCGAACATATATAATACTTGCGTGTTATGTGAATTAAAAAGGGTGGATTGTGCGTAGAATAAGTATTAATCCCGTTTTCCAATAATCGTTCTGCGATGGTCTTTGTGAGTTTTGGAGGATATGTACGTTGCAAGATGGTTTATTTTAATTCCCTTGCTTACAAACCACTCCATAAACTTTCTGCGCTCTTCGTTGAACTCCTCAATGTCCCTGTATCTCACTACAAAGCAGAGGTCGTATGCAGAACCAACCAGTTCAAGAATATTTTCAACGTAGTCCAATTTCTTAAAGTGCTCGATTATCTCGTCAATCCTTGGTTTTGATTCAATATCAAGGTCAACAAAAGTTACCGTAAGCATGCTCAGCCCAAGTTTCTGGTAATTGGCCTTCCAGTACCCTTCCTTAACCTTAATTAAATACTCATTATCTTCAAGTACTCTAACCCTGTTTTGAACAGTTCTCAGGGTTATTCCAAGCATCTCGGCAATTTCACTCTGTGTTTTCCCCCTCAAAATGTTCTCAATAATAGCCGTATCAATCTCATCCAGCTGACCTTTTCGCATAGTATGAAGTATACTAAAAATATAAAAATTTTATGTTTGCCATTTAATGGCAATTTTAATGGTAAACCCAGTATAAGTAACTCACCTGCGAATTTCAGCCCACTTGTCCTCGTTTTCTGCAACTCTGACTCTGCGAACCCTCAATCCCCTTTTAATCAGTTCTTCGTAAATTTTAAGGCAGATATTCTCCGATGTGGGGATTTCAATTTGTTCGTTTAGGAAGGTGTGGTCGAATCCTGAGATTACCTCATTAACGATTTTCTTAAGGTCAAAGAAGTCCATGACCATCCCGTTCTCCTTAACCTCTCCGAATATCTCCACCTCTACCTTGAAGTTATGTCCGTGGATTTTTCCACATTTTTTGTGGCCTGGAATACTGTGTGCGGCACTGAAAGATGTTGAAACACCTATAATCATCTCCTCTCCCATCATCTCACCCCCAGATACTTGTGAACCTGCGGTATTACCCTTGTGTCGGCGAATTCCATCATCTTTTCTTGCAGTTTAAGTATTTTATCCAGCTTGCTGCCAAAGACTGGCTGGATGACAAAGCCGAAGACATAGTTCTTTATTTCATGGGCAGAACTCAGGACCTCTTCCATATCAAAACTTGAAGGGAGAACTATTTTGCAGAAGGTCCCTCTTTTTCTCGTGTTTTTCAGAATTTTGAAGGTCATCACAGTATTTTCAATAATTTCCTCGTAGTTCTTTAGCCCTGCCTCTCTGACCTTGAGGTCCCCCGCCACGTAATCCACGAATTTCAGCTTTTTTGCCTTTTCAGGAATGCTCATGTTGCTTTCGAGGTAGAAGGGTTTAGTTTTTTTCAGTGAAGCGATGAAATCCGCATAAAGCAACGGCTCACCACCCGTAAAGCAGACCGAATGAACTCTTGAGGCATCTATCAGCTTCTGGACGTGGGTTATTGGGACTGGATTACTGATGGTTTTTCCGCTTATGTAATCTTGGCAGCTTTCAGACGTTTTGGGTGTATCGCAGTAGTAGCAGTTTAAATTGCAGCCAGAAAATCTGATAAATAGCTGCTTAACTCCGACGTAGTAACCTTCTCCCTGAAGGGATTCAAAAATTTCAATGAGGTTAGCCTCCATTACTCTTTTCAGCCTCCTTCATCTCGTTGTAGATTTTCACCGCCCTGTCCCACTCGTCATCGCTGAGAAGAGGGTCTTTAACTCCATTAAGTAAAAACGCCTCGGTTCTCTCAAGGCACGTCCCGCAGCTCAGGCAGGGCCTCTCTCCCCCCTCGTAACAGCTCCAGGTGAGTTCGTAGGGCACTCCCAGCTCCAGACCCAGTTTTACGATTTTGTCTTTGGTCATGTCCACGAATGGAGCTTTGACCTCAACGGGTGTCCAGACGTTTGCGAGATATACTGCAGTGTCAAGGGCTTTTACGAACTCTTTCCTGCAGTCTGGATAGATGCTGTAGTCACTGAGGTGAGCCGCATAGTGAACCTCCTGAGCTCCGATTTTTACGGCGTATCCTGCAGCGATGGAGAGCAGAATCATGTTCCTGTTCGGTACGATTGTCCTCTTTTGAACCTCCTCGCTGTAAAAGGCTTTTGGCACCTCTTCTTCGCCCGTAAGAGCTCCCGTGGAAATGAGACTGTGGATGGTGGATATGTCCACAATCATGTGGCTGACACTTCCCACCTTGCTTGCTGCCCTTACGATTTTTTCTGCACTATCCATTTCTCTGGAGTGTCTCTGACCATAGAAAAAAGTGAGGGCGTGAACTTCGTAACCCCTATTGAGTAGGTAGTAGAGTAATGTTGATGAATCAATACCTCCACTCAGAAGCATTACAGCCTTCATGGAAGATGTTTGGGGGAAGGTTTTAAGAACTCATCGCCCAGAAGGTTTTAAGAACTCATCGCCCATCAAACCATAATATTCATAAATCCTTTGCAGAATGGTTATCTGAGCGGGGGTTGCCGAGCGGACAAAGGCGCAGGATTGAGGGTCCTGTCCCGTAGGGGTTCGAGGGTTCAAATCCCTCCCCCCGCATTATTATCGGCTCAACAATCCCACCCACTTTCTCGTCATAGCAACAGTCTTGGAGGTTTTCATTACAACCTTTTCAGGAAAGAGGCCCATAAGGAAGTTTTTCAAAAAGGTTCTCTCAGAAGCGCCCAAAATCGTGAGGTCAAATTTTTCAGCCTCCCTCGCAACAACATCTGAAGGTGTTGAGCTGACAACAAACTGAGTTTCCACATTAAGTCCCTCCAGCACTTCTATTGCCTCCTTAAAAACTCTTTCAGCCCTCTCAGATTCCTTTTCTGAGCTTCCAACATACAGCAATTTTACCTTCCCACCCTTATCCTCAACCAGAGCCCTCGCAATCTCGTAGCCGAGCTTTGCGTGAGGTCCACCAACTGTCGCCACCAAAACGTTTCTGAAATCAGGAACTCTCTCGCCCGGCTCGAATCTCACCACTACAACATCGCATCTCGCCTTCAGTATTACCGGGTCGATTGTGCTGCCCAGAACCACGTCCCTCCTGAAAGTTCTACCCCTCCAGCCCATAACAACCATGTCTGCCTTCCACTCCTCAACAGTGCTCAAAATGGCCTCGGAAACGTTGTGGCTGACCTTAACCACCCCACCTGAAGGAACACTCAGGTTCATAAGCCCCTCAACCATCTCCTTGGCCTTCTTCACGTCTTTTGCTGGTGCAGAGATGGGAGTTTGCTGTGGAAGCTTTACAGTATTGAGGACAACAACCGTTCCGTTCTTCTTCCTCGCAATCAGCTCGGCAAATCTCACAAGTTTTTTAGCTATTACAGGATTTGCAACGGGAACCAGTATCGTGAACTCGCCCTTCTCTATGGGTCTTTCAGTGAATACTGTCAGAACTTCCTCCTCTTCCCTCTTCTCAAGCTCCTTCTCGGAGTAGGCAAAGTAAAAGAAAGAGCCAAGGAACATCCAGCCAATTGTGACCAGAAAGACCTCGCCTCCATGTTCCACCTGTGTTACGAGGAAGTAAGATACAACTGTGAGAAGGATGACAGCGATGAGGGGCAAAACTGGTACGAGGGGCATGCGGAACTTGCTCTGAATGTCCGGCCTTCTAAGGCGGAGAATTATGAGCGTGAGATTTACAGAGAGGAAGAGGATTATAAACATCAGGCTTGCTGCTGATGCCACAGCTTCAATGGGGGCGAGAGAGGCTGCTGCGATTATAACATAGCTGAAGAAAATCGCGAAATGTGGAGTTCTCGTTCTCTCATTTATCAAGGAAAGAGAGCGGTGAAGGTATCCAGACCTGCTCAGGGCGAAAATCACCCTT
The DNA here is from genome assembly GCA_036742095.1 of Archaeoglobus sp. GTDB lineage: Archaea > Halobacteriota > Archaeoglobi > Archaeoglobales > Archaeoglobaceae > Archaeoglobus. Next base: position 7,733 of record DAINRD010000049.1, read on the forward strand.
GATGAGGAGTATATCGTGGCGTTCATCGCACTTATGGTTGAAATAAGCCCTCCTGCCAGAATCATCCAACCGCCGAGGGGCATGATAGTGTCAGCGACCTTAACAAGGCTCAGCTCCGCCAGCTGTCCGAGATACATCCAGCTCGGCACATCAGCCCTCACTGCCCCCAAAAGAGAGAAGGCAATAAGAATGTAAATGGCTACGGCAACCCACAGGGAAACCACTATTGCCCTTGGAATGTTCTTCTCTGGCTCTTTAACCTCTTCACCGCTTTGAACGATAATCTCGAATCCCTCAAAGGCTATGAATGTCAAACCCATTGCAGCAAGAACTCCTGCCACGCCTGTGGGGAGGAAGGGTGAGAAAGATGTCTCCCAATCTGCATATCCCAGCATTTTTACAATCCCAAATCCTGCAAAAACAACCAGAATCAAAACCTTCAAGACCGTAACGAGACTTCCCAGTGCCCCGCTCTCCTTTGCTCCCCTGTAGTTCACGTATGTCAAAAAGCTGACCATTGCCAGCGATGAAATCTTTGCGGTGAGATCGTGTGGGAGGGGTAGACCGGCAAAGCCCACAAGCATCTCGGCTAAAAAAGCTCCAAAGGTGACTGCATACAGAGCACAGGCTATGGTGTGGGCAGCCCAGTCAACCCAGCCAGCCATGAAGCCCGCGTAATCGCCCATTGCCTCCTTAATCCACAGATACCCCCCACCAGCCTGAGGCATGGCTGAGCCAAGCTCCGCATAGGCCAGGCCTGTGAGGGTTGCAACAATCCCGTTTAGAAAAAAGGCAAGAATTATGGCTGGACCTGCAATGCCCGCAGCAATTCCAGTCAGGGCAAAAACTCCTGCACCAATCATTCCCGCAATGCCAATCATGGTGACATCAAAGAAAGAAAGGTCTCTGCTCAGCGAAACCTGAACCTGCATCGCTTTTCGTTTGGTTGTCACAATATAAGGGTTCCGTTTGAGGGGGTTGAGGTTGAAAGAAGCGGGTCGCATGTGCATTTAACAATTTAGAGTTAAACCGAATTGGGATGAAGTTTACGAAAAACTGCAGAAAATGAAGAAGGGCAAGGAATTCTTTTCAGATGTTATATCAGGCTTATGACGGGAGAAAGTAGAGAGGAATTGAGATTTTTGAAAGATATGCAGGCTATCTCTCAGAAAGCGAGCTGAAAGAGATTGTAATTGAGGAAAGGAGAAAATTCAGGATGAGAAGCTTTGATTCCTGACACCTCTGTAATAATCCGCATTTTCAGGGACAGAAATTTTTTCGGAGTGCTGAAGGAGAGAATAGATGACCTGAACCTGTCGGTGGATAAATAGAAAAACCCCGATAGGCACAGTTAACTGCCAGCAGCTCAGGCGTAGTAAATGTAAATACCCCCAAGAATCAGAAGGGTTCCAGTAATTGACCTCAGCGTGAAAATTTCTCCTTCTCTGAGAAAAATGGCTGAAAGAAACAGGGTGAAGAGGGGGTAGCTAC
>DAINRD010000050.1:0-9125 GCA_036742095.1 Archaeoglobus sp.
AAATAAAAAAAGATTATTCTTTCTTCTTCGGGGCTGCCTTCTCGCCCATTTCAATCAATCTTGAGAATATTTCGTCTTGCTGCTTCTCGAACTGTTCCAGCAGCTTCTTGAAGTTATCGAAGACCTTTGCCTGCGATTCTATGTAGAGGTCAATCGTTTTCTTCACGCTGTTGTAGCTCTCTGAGGGCACGAACTGCCTCATGTAGAGGTCGTACATGCTAACGTAGCTGTCCAACGCAACCTTCATCATGTCCAGAGTTGTCTTTGCAATTGCGAAGCCGAGCTTGTAGAAGCCCTTTACACTTTCCATCATTTCCTTAAACTCCATCTCCATCACCTCCTTCTTCCTTAAAAATAATTACCTTAACTATGTCCCCCCTCCTTGAGATTGAGAATCATTCTGTCAGGTTCGGGAATTGATATCCTTCCACCGCTTTGCACCTTCGCTCTAAACACAGCCATGTTGTTGTTCATAACATTAAACTGAGACAGGATTCTGGACAGGGAAGTGCAACTCTCTAAGATGTTTTTCTGAAAATTCGCCGCCTCTTTCCATGTTTTCTCCATTATTTCAATGTACTCTTTTGGGGTCACAAAATATCCTCATCCATAATATTAAAAACTTTTTGGTATTGAATGGTTTTAAAAGGTAAAACTTAACTGGTCCTTGAGTCGCAAAAACCGAAACGAATCCCTCAACATTTAAATACATTCCCCCCATGGTTGTGTTTATGAGCGAAGTTCCACTTCCTGAAGTTAATATCGGTCTCGTTGGTCACGTTGATCACGGTAAAACAACTCTCGTTGCAGCATTGAGTGGTGTCTGGACTGACAGGCACAGTGAGGAGCGGAAGAGGGGCATTTCAATTAAGCTGGGTTACGCTGATGCAACCTTCAGAAAATGCCCCGAATGCACCCCTCCTGATGCCTACACTGTTGAGGAAATCTGCCCGATTCATGGCGTTGTGACTGAAATTTTGAGAACTGTGAGTTTTGTCGATAGCCCGGGCCACGAAATGCTGATGGCAACGATGCTGAGCGGGGCTGCAATAATGGACGGAGCAGTGCTTGTAATCGCTGCCAATGAGAAATGTCCGCGCCCCCAGACCAAAGAGCACCTGATGGCTCTGCAGATTATCGGTGTCGAGAGGATTGTAATTGCCCAAAACAAAATTGACATAGTGAGCCGTGAGAGAGTTCTGGAGAACTATCAGGAGATAAAGGACTTTGTAAAGGGCACAGTTGCAGAACACGCTCCAGTAGTCCCTATTTCAGCCCAGCAGAAGGTCAACATGGATGCCCTCATTGAGGCTATTGAGGAAACGATTCCTACTCCCGAAAGAGACCTCGATTCCCCACCCCTCATGCACGTAGCAAGAAGTTTTGACGTTAACAAGCCCGGAACACCGCCTGAAAAGCTCCTTGGAGGCGTTCTTGGTGGAAGCCTGCTCAGGGGGAGGATCAGGGTGGGAGATGAAATTGAAATCAAGCCGGGCATTAAAGACAGCAGAGGAAACTGGAATTCCCTCGTAACTGATGTTCAGAGTATTGTCGCCTCAGGGAGATTTGTTGAAGAAGCCACTCCCGGAGGTTTGATTGGAGTTGCCACCAGGCTTGATCCAGCATTGACAAAAAGCGATGCCCTGGTTGGAAACGTCATTGGTCACCCAAATGAGCTCCCGGAAGTTCTGAGCAGCTTTACGATGGGAGTAAACCTTCTTGACAGAGTTGTTGGACTTGATGAGGAGATGGAGGTTGAAAAAATCAAGATGAACGAACCGCTGATGCTCGCAGTGGGAACGGCCATCACCCTTGGAGTGGTTACTTCCGTGAGGGATGACATTGTTGATGTTACCCTCAGAAGGCCCGTTTGTGCTGAAAAAGGCTCAAGAGTTGCTATCAGCAGGAGAGTAGGTAGCAGATGGAGACTGATAGGGTCAGGCATAATAGTATAAAATGTGCTGTGCTGGACACTAACGTTTTGATGTACATCTATCTCAACAGAACAGATGTTCTGGCTCAGCTCAGAGAGCTTGGCTTTGGAAGGTTCATTGTAACCGAATCAGTTAAGAGCGAGCTGGAAAAGCTCGAAAGGAGTTTGAAGGGGAAGGAGAAAAAAGCTGCGACCTTTGCACTAAAGCTTCTTGAAGTATTTGAAATCGTCAAAACCGAGAGTGAAGGTGACAGCTCCCTCATCGAAGCTGCTGAGAGATACGGATGTGCGCTAATCACAAACGACAGGGAGCTTAAAAGAAAGGCAAAACAAAGGGGGGTCCCAGTAGGATATTTGAGAGAGAATAAAAGAGTTTTTGTTGAAATTGACTAATCTCAGTCTCCAAAGGTTATAACTGGTGATGTGGCAATCCTCTTTGCCCCCATGTTTCTCATGATGGGTTTGAGAAACTTAATTTCGCTTTTGTCGACAATGATATGCACCGCAGCACCTCCTTTGGCAAGGGGGGAAATTGTCGGGTCGAATCCTTTTTCTGTTATGTAGTTAATTATCTTCTTCAGGTCGTTCTCGTCGGGAACGTTAAAGTAAAAGCTCACGAGATTTCTCGACTCAATAACCTCCCTGAGGTCGGTAACGAGATTTACCATCACCTCTCTCTTCTCCCTATCCTTGAGAGATTCCCTGTTAACTATGAAAACGGAGTGAACTTTGTCAATCACCAAGTCGATAATTCTGCACATGTTTTCCTTTAAAGTTGTGCCGAACTCCGTGACCTCTATAATCAAATCCGCCTCGGGCATGGGTGGAAGCAATGAAGCTTCAGTCTTTCCGATTGGGTCAAAGACGATGGCATTCAGGCCGTGCATTTCAGCGTATTTTCTGGCTATTTCTGGAAACTCGGAAGCTATGAAGACTTTTCTATTACCCACTCTCTCCTTGAAGTCCTCTATGGTGAATACATCCGGATAAATCTCCTCTGAAACAGCTGCCACAAGCTTTGTTGGTCTCAGCGGGAGCTCTTCCAGCACTTCAACATTTTTCAGGTTGGATTTAAGCTTCCAGTTCTGGAGGATGTCCTCACCTGTTATTCCTCCGTCTCCTTTCCCCATTTCGATATAAAAGGGCATAATCTGCGGCCTTACCTGCTTGAAAATGAGCTTGGGGTGGTCAACGTCGATGATGTATCCCCTCTCCGTCTTTCCGAGTCTGTAGCCTGCAGTGATTAGTGCGTCCCAGATGGGTTTCTCCAGATGTCCGTCCGGGAAGTAAACCTTCACCTTATCATTCTCCATCATGCCCTTAGTGCCTTTGAGAATGGGTTATTAAAAGTTTGTTAACGAAGTCACCTGGACAAAATCAATCCTCAAGGGCAGAAGCTATCACGTCAGCAACACTGACATGGCTGGCAGGACTGAGTATGGTGTCAGTGGCAACTATGTCCTCAATTCCAGACTCAAGAATTCTCATCATCGCATCTCCTGCAAAAATTGCGTGGGTGCATGCGACATAAACCCTTCTTGCCCCCGCTCTTTTCGCTATTCTCGCCGCCTGACAGACCGTGCCGCCAGTTGAGACTATATCATCAACTATGACAACGTCTCCCTCCAAACCCCTTCTAAGCTCATCCACTATAACGTTTTCTGCATCAATTCTGATTTTTTTGAGGGTTATAAATTCACAACATGCCTTTTTTGCAAACTTCTCTGCCCAGTAAGCTGCCTTCTCGTCTGGAGCAAGAACTGAAAAGCTATCGGAGAACTCCTCAAGGCAGTATTCCGCCAGTTTCTCCATCCCGGTCAGGTCAGTATGGGAAACACCGAACACATTCCCCTGAAGGTGGAAGTCGACTGTGACAATCTTCCTTATATCAGCACTTCTCAGCATTTTCACAACAGTTTTTATGGGAATGGCTTCTCCCTTGCCTCTTTCCAGATCTCTGGCATAGGCGAAGTAGGGGAAAACACACGTAACAGAATTTGCTCCGTTACTGTAAGCTGTCTCAGCTATAAGGAGAGTTTCGAAGAGTATCTCGTCAGGATTGGGATGCATGGAGTTGAAGATTACGACATCCTCCCCATCAATGTTGGAGGCAAAGCGGAAGTACTTCTCTCCGTCAGGGTAGCGGTCAACGTGAGAATAGCAGAGAGGGAGGCCAGAGATTTTCGCAACCTTCAGAGCCATCAGCCCGTTTGTCCCACCAACAAGGATTACCATGAAATTATGAAGACTGCAAGATAGATATAGTTTGAGGTGCGGAAGTATTAATATCCCCACCCCCTATTCAGAGCAATGCAGAAGTTCGAGATTCTTGATAAGGATGTGATGGGCAGGATTTGCAGAATTGAGACACCTCATGGCAGGATTGAGACTCCCACAATTCTTCCCGTAATCAACCCCAACATACCCTTCATCAGGGCTGAGGAGATGAAAAAGTTCGGTGCGCAGGCGGTCATCACAAACTCCTACATCATTTACAGAAGAATGCGTGAAAAGGCTCTGGAAAAGGGTGTGCACGGGATTCTTGAGACTGAAATGCCCGTAATGACGGACAGTGGAAGCTACCAGCTCATGGTTTACGGCGATGTGGAGATTCAGAACGCCGAAATTGTGGAGTTTCAAAAGCAGATAGGTTCGGATATCATCGTCCCGCTCGACATTCCCACGCCACCCGATGCCGACTACACTACCGCAGAATCAGACCTCAAAATCACCCTTGAGAGGGAGAGGGAGGCAAAGGAGCTTTTGGGCGAAGCAGAGAGCCTTCTTGTCGTGCCGGTTCAGGGCTCAACCCATCCTGAATTGAGGAGATTTGCTGCAGGCGAGGCCAGAAGGATTGGTGGAGACATTTACCCCATCGGGGCGGTGGTTCCCCTGATGGACGCCTATCGTTTCAGAGATCTGGCGAAGGTAATTCTGGAGGTCAGGAGCGCTCTTCCAGTTGAGCCCATCCACCTTTTCGGCTGCGGGCATCCGATGCTCTTTGCCATGGCCGTTGCTCTTGGCTGCGACCTTTTTGACTCCGCCGCCTACGCCCTTTACGCCAAGGACGACCGCTATCTTACTGTTTACGGAACAAAGAAGCTGTCAGAGCTGAACTACTTCCCCTGCAAGTGCCCCGTCTGCTCCAATCACGACCCTGAGGAACTGAGGAGGATGGAAAAGAACGTGAGGGAGAGGCTGATTGCGGAGCACAACCTCTACGTCAGCTTTCAGGAGATTGAGACTATAAAGCAGGCTATAAAGGAAAACTCACTGTTCGAGCTTGTGGAGAAGAGGGTGAGGGCTCATCCCAACATGCTGGCTGGATGGAGGCTGATCAGGGATTACTGGGAGCTTCTTGAGCGCTCTGACCCCAGAATGAAAAGGAAGTTCCTCTACACCGGCATCGACAGCCTTTACCGCCCTGCAGTTAGGAGGCATGTCAGAGCAATCAAAAACGTTGAGCTTCCTGAAGAAGTTCTGGTTTCAACAGATTTTGGTATCTACGCCAACATCTATCTCCGCCCCGTCTTTGGCCCAGTTCCAGCTGAAATGCTCGAAATCTATCCTGCGGGCCATGCGGAAATTCCAGAGGAGGATGTTATAGAGGAGGAGGCTCTGAAAGCGGCATCTGAGGCGCTGATAGAGCTTTTGAATGCACATCCCGAGAAAAGGTTTAAGGTTTACGTGTCAAAGGTGTGGTTGAAGCACCTTCAAAATCTCCCACCCAACGGTGAGGTGAATGTTCTACCCTGAGAAAAGGGACGGATTTGCGAGAACGGGGAAAATCGAGGTGGGTGGCAGAACTTATCTTACACCAGTAATGCTCGAAGTCGATTCCATACCTGAATGGGACTTCGGTGCTCCACCAGCCTTAAAGTTCATTGATGGGGTGCTTTACGATAGGCTCAGGGCTGAAAATGAGGACGTTGAGATTTTACCTTCGCTCCACCTTCTCTCTCCAAGGCAGCTTGTTCAGGTTTTTGAGGATTTGACGGAAAGGGGAGTTTTTCGCAGGCCATTGTACGCTGCCGCCTCTGCTCTCCCATCCAACGTTTCACTCCTGATTTACCTCGGAGTGGACATAGTTGATAACGTTTTAGCAATCTCAAAAGCCTACAACGGCTTTTACTTCCTCGGAGAGCTTGAAGTTGAGATCAGCAGGCTAAAGGAGCTTCCATGCAACTGTATCCACTGCAGACGGAGAGTTGTTGACGAAGTTAGCAACCTTCACGAGACAATCGCCAGGCACAACACCGAAATGCTCAAAATGGAAGTGGAGAAGTGCAGAAGGCTGATTCTTGAAGAAGAGCTCAGGAATTACGTTGAGGCGAAGGTGAAGCTGAACCCTGAGTTTACCGCCACGCTGAGACTCTCGGACAGCCTTCGCAACCACAAACTCTTTCCCAGATTCAGAAAGTCGAGGTGCAACTTCTCCGCCGCTGAAAGCTCCAGCAGGTTTGAGGTAAAGTATTTTTTAGAGAGAGTGCTTGAATGCTACGAACCCTTCAGCGATACCGTTTTGCTGCTTCCATGCACCGCTAGAAAGCCCTATCTCATTTCCAGAACTCACAGAATCCTGAGGAGCAGGGTTAAGGTCAACGTTAACGAAATCATAATCTCATCTCCCCTCGTTGTTCCGAGGGAGTTTGAGCTGCTGTATCCGGCAGTAAACTACGACACTCCCGTGACCGGACACTGGAGCGAGGAAGAGGTTTCATTTGTTGCAGGATGGCTTAAAAATTTCATAGAAAAGGGAGGGTTCAGTAAAGTGGTTGCTCACGTTACGGGAGGTTACAGAAAGGTCGTGGAAAGGATTGAAAAAGATCTGAATGCAGAGGTTGTTTACACAGCCGAAGGGGACGCCCTTTCCGAGGATTCTCTCAATCGCCTTGGAAAAGAAATGGAGGGGGGAAATAAAGTTGATCTTTACAGGAAAATGATGGAGCACATGCTTCGCTACCAGTTTGGCATTTACTGGGAAGGGGGCAGGGTTTCAGGAAGGTATCCAGAGCTGGAGCTGCTGGAAGGGAAAAAGAGGTTGGCGAGAGTCGACACAATTTACGGAATGCTTGACATATACGACGATATCGCCAGAAAGCTGCTGAATGGGGGTCTTTACGTGGTTAAAATAGGCGACTTCGATGTCAAGGGCACAATTTTCGCGGGAGGTGTTCTGGAGGCAGATGAAAGAATACGACCGAATGACATAGTTGTTTTTTACAACGATGAAATTTACGGCGTGGGAATGGCATCAATGGGCGGAGGAGAGATGACTGAGAGTGAGAAGGGGATAGCGGTAAGAGTAAAGAGGAAATTCAGGCTTTAACTTCAACGTTCACCACACACCTCTCACCGCATTTAAGGTTTACAGAAACATCAAAGCCAAAGGCCGCGAAAAAACCCTCCAGAAAACCTTTGCAAACCTCAGTCCTCCTCACATCTGTCATTTCTCTCGCCGGACACCCTTCAAATGTTACAGCTTCACCTTCTTTCACCGCCCTAACTCCCGTCATCATCCTCAGAAATTCAACGACGTCATAGAAATTCTGGAGAGAGAGGTTTCTCCTGACCTCCGCTCCCTTTTCCCTTCCGTATTTCAATGCAAACTCGTAAAGCTCGTGACCATTAACCACAACTTCCTCAACGAAGCGCACAGCAAAGTCGCTCTGCCTCATTCGAGAGAGCTTGATAAGTTTCCACTTTTTTGTTAGTTTGTCTCCCCTCATTTCTCACCTTACTATGGAGTAGAAGATTGAGCTCAGACCGGCTATCTGCATGAGAATTGCCAGAACCACAACGCTCATGTCGAGAAGTTGAGCAATGAAGGTCAGAACTGGAAGTGATGCCCCTATAATCAGCAGGAAAAAGCCGAGAGAAAGATATAGCAGAAACCCCTGCTTCGTTCTCTTGTAGGTGTCGTAGATGTATATGATGAACCCCCCACCAATGAGCAGATAGATGGCGGTGAGGATTAGCGTTAGAATCTGATAGTAATCGCCGTTCACCCCTCGGCACCTCCTAAGTCTGGAACCCACGCGCTTTCCTTCAATCTTCTCGTCGTTACAATACACTCCACCATCATCACACCCTCCAATGAAGAGATTTTGGATGTAATATCTCCAATAGTGTCCAAATCGCCTGCACGGATTTTCACGATCATGTTGAAGTTACCCAAGGATTTGTAAACCTCCACCACGTCCTTTATCGATTTAATTCTTTCGAAAACTTTCTCGGCATCCTCAGTGCTTACGAGAAGAAAGGCCGTGACGGTGTCAAACTTCTCCGGGTTTAAAATGGCAGAGTATCTTTCTATTATCCCATCCTTTTCAAGCTTCTTAACTCTCTTGTGGATACTGGAAACTGACATTCCGAGCATCTCTGAAAGTTCCGATAGGGTCGTTCTGGCATCTCTGACAAGTTCCGAGAGTATTCGCTTGTCCTTTTCGTCCATGTTGAAAAATGTTTTAAGTCTATGATAAATTTTTTGTTGCAAATATGTAAGTTCCCCCAAATTCGAACACCTTGTCGAAACATTTTTCGAACTTTTCAGGGCTGGCAGAGAAAATCCTTTTCTCCTCGTATCCGTAAAATACATACTCAACCCCATACTTCTCAGCAATTTCTTTCATCCTTTCGCAGCTTGATGCGGTGTAGAAATCTCTCACATCTTTTGCCCTCTCAGCAACGAGTGTGTAGTTTCGCCTCCACGCAAATTCGTGGTTCGTCCAGGCAATTACAGCCGGGTTGCCGGTGAAAGCCACAACCCTCCCGCCATACTGGTAGCCACAAAGCGCTCCGTGGGTGCAACCCTCCTCGATGATGATGCCCTTTTTATCCTGAAGCCATTTTACGGCGTAGTAGTCTCCATCGTAAGCTTTCATGAAGCTCATTCCGTCAAGGGACAGTTCAGCCGTTCCATACCTAACAGGTGTTGCAGCAAGAGGATAGATTACGCCAATAATTAGCAGAACCGCAAGGAAGTGCTTTCTCCGGCTCTGCCACTCCATGCTGGCTGTTGAGGCTACCATCAAGGCAATCCATGCGAATATGTAAAATTTGAAGACTGTGTTAAGGCGGGATTCCACGGCAAAGAATTCCGGCAGAATAAAGGCCGCAACACCAGAGAGGAGAACGGCAGAAGTTGGGTCTTTTTTGTAGAGTCCGTGGAGCGATGCAATTAAAAGTGGAG
>DAINRD010000051.1:0-7560 GCA_036742095.1 Archaeoglobus sp.
CGTAAAATCTGTGGGTGTTGAAGCCCATTATGCCCACAACGTCTCCCGCCTTAACCCCAAGCTCCTCAAGAGCGTTGGCAATTGCACAAATTCGCTCGTATGCCTTGGCGTAGTTGTACCTGAGCATCCCCATCATGCCTCTGGAAACAATCTCCCTTTTGGGGTGGATTCTGGCAGCATGCTGGATTATTCTCGTGACATTCAGCTGGTAGTCATCATTCATGGTAGAAGGTATACCTCTCAGCATAGTTGTCAACAATTATTCAAGTTTAATCGACATAATAATTTTTCGCAATTTTCAGAAACTCGGATTCGAATTGCACTGGTAAAAGAATTGCGAAATAACTACACTACCCTCTTCAAATCCTCAATGCTGCCAAGATAAAGAACTTCTTCCTCAATTGCGTAAACCTCAACCTTTTTTGCCTTCTGAAGGATTGGAGAGAGAAAGTTTCCATGCAGAACGTCACTGCCCCCCATCAGGGGAGAGAAGGCGGGTAGCACGATTTTACTTTCATCCGCAACGAGGTAGCAGGGGAACGAGTAAAGAGCTCCCCTTACCCTTATCTTCACCGCAGGATGCTCGTGCCCCATAATAACCTTCTCTCCCTCAAAATCTTTGTGGCCATGAACAACGAAGTACTCGCCAACTCTCGTGCTCTCCTTCAGCTCTATTCCATAATCGGCAAGAATTGCCGCTAAGTAGTTGTCATGGTTTCCTCTAACAACCTCAAGGTCAACATCAACCGATTCAATGAATTCCCTTACATCTTCCCACTCGTAAGGCAAGTTTTTGCTGAACTCATGTTTCAAATCGCCCGCAATTATTAATTTTTTCACTTTATATTTTTCAATAATTCTGTTTACAGTCGATGTAATCTCAACCAGCTGCATTCTTGGTAGGGCAATCCCTCTTTCCTGAAGAACGTTCTCAAGACCGAGGTGTAAATCGGCAATTACAGCTGTTTTTCCAATTACTGCCGCCTTCTCAGGGGTTAAACTGAGTCCTGACCCCATAACTGACATAGTAAAGCGTAAAAGTTTAAAACCTATCTGAACACATTAGCCAACATCTTGCAGAGAGGCGTTTAGATGACCCATGTACTGATCAACGGTGCTCCGGGCACTGGGAAATGCAAGCTGCTTGAGGCAGTAGCTGAAGAATTTGACAATGTAATCTGGATTACTACCCTTTCCAGCGCTGAATTTGTCAGGAAAAAGCTGGGGAGAGAGGACATCTGGATTATAGACACTTTTACATGGGGGAAAAAACCCACCGACGAAAGCAGAGATGTTATAGTATCCAACCCGCTGAACCTCAACGAGGTGAGTTTGGCCATAAACAACGTTCTCGACAGCTTAAATAACAGGTATCTGCTTGTCATGAACTCCATTTCAGGTCTTCTCATTTACCACACCTACCAGAGAATTCTTCACTTCCTCAGAGCAATTCTCGTCAGGGTTGAGAAAGAAAAATCCCACAGCGTATTCTCTCTCGTTAAGGATGCCCACGAGAAGAGTGTAGAGGTCTCAATTTCCATGTTTTTCCCAAACATAGTCGAAACAGACGAGTATGGAGGGATTAAGGTAATCAAATCCTCCCTCCCCCTTGAAAAGAACGAGTTCAATGCTGCACAGGCAAAAGACATAATTAAGAAGATGATTATAGAAACTCCATGAGAGACGTATTTTACGCAACAATTAGGGCTGAGGTTACCGACCCCGCCAAATGGTATCAGCCAGATTTGAGCGCCGTTAGAAAGCTTGATAAGCTGATAGATGAGAGCGGGATTCTCGACGTGGTTTCAAAGGGAGACGTAGTTGCTGTGAAAACGCACTTTGGTGACAGGGGAACCACGAAAACCCTCAGAAGCGTTTTCATAAGGACCGTTGTCGAGAAGGTCATTGAGGCTGGTGGAAGGCCCTTCGTGACGGAAACTACTGGTCTGGGGATGCTGAGGCCAAGATGCACCGCGGTGGGGAGAATAAACATTGCTGAAGAAAATGGATACACCCACCAAACCCTCAAGGCCCCGATAATCATCGCCGATGGATTGCTGGGATTCGACTACGTTGAGGTGCCGGTGGAGGGAAAGCACCTCAAATCTGTGAAGGTTGCGAAGGCCATTGCTGAATGCGATGCGGTCATCTGCTGCACACACTTCAAGCTGCACATGCAGGCTGGAGTGGGAGGGAGCATTAAAAATGTGGGAGTTGGTTGCGTGGCAAAGCCATCAAAATTCGACATCCACATGTCCGATTATCCGCAAATTGATGGAGAGAAGTGCACGAAGTGCGACGAGTGCGTCAAAATCTGTCCGGGCAACGCAATAGAGGACTACCAGATTAACAGGGAGAAGTGTCTCAAGTGCCTCGGCTGCTCGGAAGCCTGTGAATATGGAGCAGTTAAAACCTTCTGGGTTTTCGGCAGAGATGTTTCGGAAAGGATAGTGGAGTGCACGAAGGGCGTTTTCAAGGTGCAGAAGAACTTCGCCTACCTGAACTTCCTGATGGACATAACCCCCCACTGCGACTGCCATCCCTACAGCGACCTGCCAGTTGTGCCTGATCTGGGCATAATGGCCTCCAAAGACATTCTCGCAATAGACAGGGCAGGCGTGGATTTGTACAGGCAGGCAGAGAATCTAAGCGGAGCACTGCTGAAGGACAAGAAGTTCTGGGACTGGACGGATGTTGAAGGGATGTTGAATTACGCTGAAGAGCTTGGACTCGGCTCTCAGGACTACAGGCTCATTGAAATCAACTGACAGCTGTTACGTCCAGCCTGTCAACTCTTGCATTAACTCCAACTTTTTCTGCCAAGCTTGGCATTGTTCTACCATTATCTCCGCTGACAAGCTCCTTGATGTAGAGTCCCGCCTCGGCTTCAAACTCCACCACCGCAAATCTGCCGGTGTGGTGAATCAGCCTTGCGTCGTAGAGCCTTCTCACCCTCACCCTGTCCGCTCTCCTGTGCGAAACTCTCGTGGGAGTTCTCTGCCTTATCTCTCCCTTAAGGCTTTCAAGGGCCTCAATTAGCTTCTCCCTCTCAACTTCTCCCTCAAAAACGACCTTTGCCCTGTAGGTCTTTCTGTGCCTCTCCAGCTTAACTTCTCTTACCTTCTCAGCATCTGTATACTCAAGTTTGCGAACAGCGACCCACTTCTGGGCGTTTACAGCCCTTTCAAGCTCCTTCAGGTCAACGAACCTCTTTCTTGGCTCGATTACTTCGAGCACAAAGGGTCTGCCCGTCCCGAGCATTCTGGCATCAACGTCCTCCCTTCCCGCTCCGTGAAGCTTGGCATCCCTCGCCCTGAAAAGCCTGACAGCGGGCATGGCAATAAGCTCCTCAACCGAGGAGACGTACTTCTTACCCGTGAAACTGCAGAATTCACAGCCTTCTCCATTGCAATACCCGCACAACCACCTTGTCTGCGAGATGTTCCTTACTCTCTTCAGATATCTTCCAAAAATGAAAACGGGCTTTATCTGAAGGTCAAAGGTGAAGGTTTCGAGGTCAAAGAGAACGGTTATGTCTGGATTCAGGCTTCTCCTCTTCCCTGTTCTCTCTTCAATGGCCCTTGCCAGCATTGCATTGAATCTTTGCTTAACCTCATACTCAATCCCCTTAAGAGATAGGTGCTCCTGCAGGGCCCTTAAACTGCCCCAAACTCTGCTTCCAACGTTAAAGGTCTCGAATTCGTATTCAGACATTCTCTCAGCAATCTGCTCCGCAAACTCCCCAACTTTTTCGAAGGCGTTGCAGCATGCTTCACATTTCTCTGCAACAACACCCTCGCCGATGATGCCGTAGCACTCCCTGCAGAGGTTCACAGAAAAAATTGGAAAAGGGCTTTAAAACTGCTGTGGAAGTGGCTTCATGAAACAGACCATTCTGAAGCTCTACGAAAAGGCCAATGAGAGGGACTGGAAGCCGTGGGAATTGCAGAGTGAGATGAGAAAAATCTACGAAAATGTTGTAGCGGTGGGAGACGACCTCTCCTTTACCGTAAAGCTCGACAAAGAGCTAAAGCCCATCACTCTTGAGCAATTTGGCGCTTCAAAGGTCAAGCTGCATCCCTTCAAGACCGCATGGCGGTTCGAGAGGGGATTCATCGCCTTCGAGGGAAAATTCCTGAGAATAAGCAGGGAAATTGATAAAAAATTGCTTGGGGGAATCCTCGAGGTTATCCTGCCTGAGGACTGAGTATTTTCTGGAGCTTCTGCTGGGTCTCAGCGAACCTCTCCCTGAGCTTTTCCTCCTGCCTTTGCAGAGTCTTTATCCTTATCTCGTAGGTCTCCTTTTTCTCTGTAAGCTCTTTAATCACGTCTTCCTTCTTTTCCTTTACAAGCACGTTGCCAACGGCCTTGTAGACCGGTGTTTCGTCATCAACCTTCTGAAGCTCCTCAAGGGCCTGCTCTGCGTCCCTCAGCAACGCCTCAATCTGTGCCCTCTGAGTGATGACAGCCTGCAGCTGCTGCTGAAGCTGCTGAAGCTGCGCAACCAGATTCTGAATCTGCGGAGGGAGTTCACCCATTTTTCAACACCTCTCCAACTTCTACACACATTTTAATCAGCCTTAACCACGAATTTATCGCAGCTCTCAAATCTGAGACGTCTTCAGCTTCAATTTCTAATCTCAACCTTTCGCCAGATTGATAAAGCTTTGCCCGACTTATTGAAGTTTCGATTTCTGGTTGGATTGATTCACCCACATCAGGGCTGCAACCATCAATGACAATCTCTGCCCTGTTCATCATCTCCCCTCACCAAACCTGCTTATAAATCAATCCCAGAACCTCCTCGTTCTAATGTAGTTCCTCTCGGCCTCAATTAATGCCTTAAAGAAGTCCTCTTCCTCCAGGTAATACCTCGAAAGAAGTCTTGCAGCTGTGTCAGCCCCTATCCCGAAAGTCGAGAGGGCATACACCGCTCTCTTTCCGTGAGCCATGACAAGGTTGGCAAGCTTGAAAAGCTCTCTTTCCTTGAAATCTTCAGGCCTTCTTCTTGAGTTGAAGACGGCTATCATTTTCGAGCCACACCTTATGCAGGTGAACCTTTCAAAGCTCTCAACTCTCTCTGTGTAGCTGGCTCTGCAGTTCAGGCAGTAAACCCTCACCACCTCTTTTTCAAGCCTTTCCCTGAAGGCTCTGAGGATGGCCTCGCTGGACTTGACAGCGAGTATGTCCATCGCCCTCTGCCTTGTTGCAAGGCTGATCGGGCTGAGTTCGTTGTAAACGGAGACTTCAATCTCCCCGCTGGCAATTTTCTCCACAACTTCTGCCGTTCTCTCGACATCCATCTTCTCAACGAAAATCTCCCTTAAAGCCTCCCTGTAAATGGGTGTTTCCTTCAGCTTCACCACGAGGTTTCTAACGTTAATCCTGCTGAGATCGTCCTCCTTGGAGAGAAAGCCGAATTTTCTGGCTGCATTGACCACCTTCCACTGCATCAGCTTTGTGTCAAAAACCGCCCTCTCCGCCAGAACTTCAACTGTTTCGGGCTGAATGCTCCTGATTATACTTTCCACCTCTTCGGGCCTTGCAGGGCTCAGCTTTATTCTGTATGGATCTATCTCGACTGCAACGCTGCTCCCCCTTCTTGCGGTTAAAAGCAAGGCAATAATTCTGCCAAGAGTCTCGTTCACCTTGTGCCCGAAGCAGGCATTTACAACAACAACTTTCTCAGACCCTTCGATGGTGATATGGCTGTCTGAAGGAACAGCAAATCCCCTCTCAATATGCTCCTTTAAAGTGTTAACCACAACCTCAGCATCTCCCCTGACTCCCAGAGCCTTTAACGCTGCTCTCTCCCCCTTAGCTCTAATCAGCCCGGCTAACCAGTTTCTGAGCATTCCAACCTCCTGAGCAACCTCAAAGGGGACGGGAATCTCCTCCCCAGCCCAGGATGGTATCTCTCCTTCAGCAGAGACTGGCTCAACTCTAACAACTTCATCAACGCTCAGAACCCTCCATAACTCTCCTTTCATCGCAAAAATCTCCCCGCTGAAGGTGGAAAGGAAGCTTTCATCGAGGGAACCTATGGTTCTTCCAGTTGAGACGTCAACAACTCTGTAGTGCTTCTCGTCGGGAATCATCGAGATGTTCTCGTAAAAGTACCTCCTCGTGTTCCTTCTTGCGGCAATCTCCCCCTCATCGTAGAAAATCTTTCCAATCTGGGCGAGAAAGCTGCAAATTTCATCAAACTCCTCGAACGTCAGATTGCGATAGGGAAAGGCTCTCCTCACTATCCTGTAAGCTCTCTCAGCATCAATTCTTCCGTATTCGAGGGCGAGGGCACATATCTGGTTTGCCAGAACATCGAGGCTTTTGAAGTGAATTTCCGCATCTTCCAGCAGTCCCTCCCTGGCCCTTCTGACAATCACCACAGACTCAGGAATGTCGTCAAAGCTGCTCGCAACAACGTAACCCCTCGAAACTCTCCCCAATCCATGTCCACTCCTCCCAACTCTCTGCACAAGCCTGACGGCCTGCCTTGGACTGTTGTACTGCACAACAAGGTTGACGTGTCCGATGTCTATACCAAGCTCCATTGAGGATGTGCAGATCAAAGCTTCAAGTTCTCCCTTCGCAAACATCTCCTCAGCCTCGACTCTCGCCTCCCTCGAAAGGCTGCCGTGATGCACCTCTACATCAATCATCTTTTTGAGCTTGATTCCCAGTGCTTCAGCCGTCTGGCGCGTGTTTACGAAGATTAAAGCAGAACCGTGCTCTTTCACCGCATCAGCAATGAATTTCAGCTCTCCAGCTATCTCCGCATCAACGCCAAGGTTTGCTGCAAGCTCCTCATCAGCCTTAGGCTTTACAACCTCAATTTCGTACTCCTTCTCAGCCTTCCACTCAAGAATTTCCGCCTCAATCCCAACAAACCTCGAAACCAGCTTCGGCCTGCTGACAGTAGCGGAAAGGCCAATTGTCTGAAATCTTGCAATCTCCCTCAGTCTTTCGAGGGCAATGCTTAGCTGCACTCCCCTTTCGCTGTCGATCAGCTCGTGAATCTCGTCAATCACGACATACCTCACATTCTTCAGTGCCTTTCTGAGGTTTTTACCGAGAAAAAGAATCTGGAAGGTTTCGGGAGTTGTGATTAAAAGGTGCGGGGGCCTTCGGGACTGTTTTGCTCTCTGCGAGTCTGGAGTGTCCCCATGCCTGACATCAACTCTGATGCCAAGATACTCTGCAATCCCCCTTACCCTCCTGAGCATGTCCCTGTTAAGTGCCCTGAGCGGTGTGACGTAAATGGCAACAATTCCCTCAGGTTTTTCCATTTTCAGCATTTCCTCAAAAATGGGGATTACCGCAGCCTCCGTTTTTCCGCTCCCAGTTGGGGCGATGATTAACAAATCCTTACCACTCAAAATCTTCCTGAAGGCCTCTAACTGCAATTCCGTAAGCTCCTCAATTCCCGCAGCACTCAAAGCCTCCCTGAGCTTTTGATTCAGCATCGTAAAGGCTATGTTGGCGGGGAGGAGATTAAAGTTTTTGCCCCAGATTCAACTTCAGTTTCAACCTGCAAAAACCTTAAAAATTCTTCAAATA
>DAINRD010000051.1:7570-9025 GCA_036742095.1 Archaeoglobus sp.
TCAAATAACTGAGTTTAATGGTAAAGATTGATGAAGTTGATATAAAAATTTTGAGAGAATTGCAGGATGATGCCCGCAAAAGCCTGAAGGAAATTTCAGAAAGGGTAGGTGTGGCGGAGGGGACTGTTTACAACAGAATAAACAAGATGAGGAAAATAGGCCTGATAAAGAAGTTCATTCCCGTCGTTGACTACTCGATGCTTGGATACGACCTCATAGCTGTGATAGGTATTACAGCAGAGGGTGGATATCTGACTGAAATTGAAAAGGAGATTGCAAAGGAGAAGAACGTTACTGCAGTCTATGACGTCACGGGGGACTACGACATTATCGTGGTGGCCAAGTTCAAGGACAGAGATAGCCTGAACTCCTTTGTAAAAAGAATAGCGGGTATGGAGAAGGTCCTCAAGACCTACACGATGCTCGTGCTGAATGTTGTTAAGGAAACGCACCTTATCGACCTTTAAGTTGTGTACTGGGCGTTAAGCTTCACGTAGTCGTATGTCAGGTCGCAGCCTATGGCAAAACCTTTTCCATTACCTTTCTCAAGCCTCAATTTGATGATGAATTCCTCTGAATTCAGCATTAGCTTCCTTGCATGCTCTTCGTTCCCCAAGGGCTTTCCTGAGTCAACGAGAAAGACCTCTTCTCTGCCGTCAGTGAAGCTGAGAGTTATCCTTTCGTCCACGTCAGCCCCACTGTAGCCTGCAGCGGCAATTATTCTTCCCCAGTTGGGGTCGCAGCCGAATATTGCCGTTTTTACAAGCAGGGAGTTTGCGACGGCTCTGGCAATCAAGTTTGCATCCTCATCACTTCTCGCCCCCTCAACCTTAACCTCAAAAACCTTCGTTGCCCCTTCTCCGTCTCTTGCCATCTGCTTTGCGATGCTGTAGAAGACTGAGTAAAGTTCCTCTTCAAAAACGTCCCTCTCCACCTCCTCCCTGCCTGTGGAGATGAGCAATACTGTATCGTTGGTTGAGGTGTCGCCATCAACAGTAAGTCTGTTGAAGGTTTTATCGGCTGCCCTTTTCAGCATATCGTAAAGCTCTCCGCTGTCAAATTTTGCTGATGTGAAGGCAAAGCAGAGCATTGTCGCCATGTTCGGCGCAATCATCCCCGCTCCCTTTGCCACTGCGGCAATTTTCGCCTTCTCTGAGTAGGCCTTCTTCACGAATCTGTCCGTTGTGACGATGGCTCTTTCAAACCTCTCCGCATTCTCCGACGAATTTCCCAGTCCAGAATAAACCTCAGGGGCTTTTTTCCTTATCCACTCAATGTCCAGCTTTCTTCCAATTACACCAGTAGAGGCGACTGCAACTCTCCTCTCCTCACATCCCAGAAGATTTGCAGCAATTCTGCACATCTCCCTCGCATCCCTCAGCCCTTGCTCCCCCGTGTAGGCGTTGGCGTTTCCGCTGTTCACAATTATACCTTCCACCAGTCCATCCCTGATGT
>DAINRD010000052.1:0-8993 GCA_036742095.1 Archaeoglobus sp.
TCCTTTCTTTCAAAGTCCGTCACAGCGGTCTTAACATAAACCTCTGCACCAGCTTTTGCAGCCAACCTTGCAACATGCCTGTCGAATATCTTTCTCTCAAGAACAAAACCAACCTCGTTCCCCGCCATCTCTTCCGACATTACAACTTCAGTCTTGTTGGGGGAGTAAATTTTCGCACCGATTACCTCAGCGGCCACCCACTTTCTATCCACTTCAAAATACTTCTCGATGCTCTCTCTGCTGATTCCCTCAGCACATCTAACAGGAGTTCCAATTTCCTGCCTCTTCTCAACCAGAAGAACCTTCAAACCCTGCTCAGCTGCAGTTTTCGCTGCCATGCTTCCCGCAGGGCCAGCTCCAACAACCAAAACGTCGTACATCAGTCCACCCCCACCATTGCCAAAGCACCCATCGGACACATCTTGACGCAGATTCCGCAACCCGTGCATTTTTCATCGTAAATTTCAAGAAAGGTTTCAACAAGTTCATTAGCGTCTGCAGGACACACGGCAACGCAAGCACCGCAGTAAGCACATCTCCTTCTATCGACCACAGCTTTCCTTGCCATGAAGAAAAAGGGAAAATCTAAAATATATTTGCTTTTCGTTGGAGGTTTTACTTCAAACCCCCTTTATCTCTCTAACGGATATCGTTTCAACGGGACAGTTGGCGATGCACAAACCGCAGGCCGTGCAGACTTCGCTCACTCTTCCAACAGCCCTCCCCTCAACAATTTCAATGGTATTTCCATTGTAGCTGACAGGGCAAACTGATTCGCAGATACCGCAGCCAATGCAGATCTCTCCAATCCTGATGTCCTTTTTGCTTCTCCTTTCAATCTCCCTGAACTCAACTTCAATGTCCTCTCTCAACCTTCTTTTAATCTCAATCGCACTGCCGGGGCAGTACCTCTCGCATGTCCCGCAGAAGTTGCATCTGTCGCTGAAAATTACAGTTTTGCCGCCCTCATAGGCATAGGAGATGGCACTGTTGGGACAAACATCCCTGCAAACAGTGCATTCCTCAATGCACCTCTCCCTGCTCCAGTTCTGCTCTCCTTCAAAGATTCTGTCAACCTTTATCGCTCCCGTTGGGCAGACTTCGCTGCACATTCCGCATGTTGAGCACGTGCTTTCATCGACAATAACCGTGCCAAAAACTGCATCCTTTCTCCTGTCGAATATTCTGCATGAGTCGCATCTAACTGTGATGACGTCCATCGGACAGACCTTTGAGCATATCTCGCAGTAAATGCACCTGCTTTCGTCGATGACGGGCTTACCGTGGTATATTTTGACGGCCTTTGTCGGGCAGTTCTCAACACACAGTCTGCACTCTATACAACCCTCTCCGATGCTTATCTCCCCTCTCCTCAACTTCTTGAGGTCAACGGTCCTGATAACCTTAATCGCATCTCTTGGACAGGTTTTCATACAGAGTGAGCATAAAATACAATCCTGAGAGTTTACATCTACTTTCTTAAATCCCAATTCTTCTTTCAAAATTTCAGTATACAAACCACCTTCTTTACCGTCTCTGTAAAACTTCAGAGCCCCAAACTGGCAGAAGTCGCTGCAGGTTCCGCAGACAGCACAGTTCTCGCTGATTTCCACTTCAAAGCCTTTCCCGTTTCTATATACGCTAATTGCTGACTTAGGGCAAACTGACTCACACATTCCGCATCCAACGCACTTCTCAGTGTTGAAATACAGATAGTACGCTCTCTCCCCGTCTCTTGCCACCTCTATGATATTACCACCTCCTTTTTCGCCGATGATGTGAATGGTTTTATAAGCATTTTGGTTGATTTAGCTGTGATAGTATTGATACGTATATATTTGTATGGTAAAGTTATTTAACCAACTCCTGATTTACGCCATGGATTTGTGGGAATTCATAAAGGAGTACTACATCGACTCGATTGTATACAAAGAGGGCTACAACATCGTGAACACACTCACGTGGGCTGCAATTCTGATTGTTGCCGTTTATGCCCTTTACAGGTTTCTCGGAAAAAGGCTCGAGTTTGACGAGAAGTTTGTTTATGCGAATATTCCGTATGTCCTTCTCGGCTCATCAGTAAGAGTTGTTGAGGATGCCGGTTTTCTGACGCCACCTGTTTCCTACTTCTTCATGACGCCTTTCATCTACATTCTGATTTTTGCCCTCGCCTTCCCAACTCTCCTGCTCTCCCTGAAGTTCTATGGGGAGAGGTACTACAGATTGTATTCCGCCGTTGGTATCCTTCCAGCTGCAGGAGTGCTCATTCTCCTCTTCGCCAACCTCCCGGTTGTGAACTGGTGGGTTATCCCTGCAGGAGTGGGGCTGGCAGCGGCTTTCACGGCAGTTTTCTACGCAATCTCATTAAAGCCCATGAAAAACGAGCTCAGCCTCCTTACAATGTTCTCTCATCTCGTAGATGGTTTTGAAACCTTCTTCGGAATTTCATACCTCGGATACTGGGAGCTTCACGTCCTTCCGAGGTACCTGATTGACAAGTTTGGGCCAATCTCGCTTCCTGTGGTAAAGTTTCTGGTTTTCTACGCCATCCTTTACCTTCTCGACACGTCTGAAGATGACAGAAATCTCAAAAACTACGTGAAATTCGTTCTTGTTGTCCTTGGCCTTGCTCCGGGGCTGAGAAACGGAATTAGGATGATGTTCGGGACATGAAGGTCGTTTCGCTGCTGACAGACTTCAGGGACTTCTATCCGGGAGTGATGAAGGGAGTTATCCTCAGCCTCGCCCCGGAAGCTATAATCGTGGACATTTCCCACACCGTGGAACCGCAGAACATCCTGCAGGGGGCCTTCCTCCTCTACCACTCCTACAGGTATTTCAGGAATGCCGTGCACGTTGCAGTGGTTGACCCTGGAGTTGGCAGCGAAAGAAGGGCTTTGGCGATTGAAGGGAAAAACCACTTTTTCATAGGCCCCGACAACGGAATTCTTTACCCCTCAGCAGTTGAAGATGGAATCAAGACTGCTTATTCCATCAAAGAAGAGATTTCAGAGCTCGTTGGAGAACTTTCCTCCACCTTCCACGGCAGGGACATATTCGCACCTGCAGCAGCAATGGCAGTAAAGGGAGATTTCACATACTTCGAGGAAATTGACAAAGAGGAGCTGGAGAAGCTTGAGCTCTTCGATTACTCAGTCAGTGGAAGCAAAGTCAGATGCAGAGTTGTTTACGTGGACAGATTCGGAAATGTGGTCACAAATTTAAGAGAAGTTAGGGGGAAAGGATTTTACTTCAGAGGTGTTGAGTTTCCCTTTGTGAGAACATACTCTGATGTTGAAATCGGTGAACCTCTCTCGCTTATCGGAAGCTTTGGTACTCTTGAGCTGAGTGTAAGGGAAGGCAGTGCTGCCGAGATGCTTGGAATTAAGAGGGGAAGGGGCTGGATAGAACTGGAGGTTTTGTAAATGGATGAGAAAACTCTCGCGAAGATGATTGAAGCCGTGAACAAGCACATGCCCGAAAAGACGAGAAGCCTGGCGGAGATGCTGAAGGAGAGGGACCCAACCATCAGGGCGAAGGACGGAAATGAATACTACATTGAGAGGAGAGAGCTTGAGTTCATAGCCCAGCACGTGGACGAGCTTGACTGGCCGAGGTTCAGAATTCCCGTAATCCTTGAGATGAACGACATTGGAGGGGAGAGGGTTATTTACGTCAGGGATAAGCTTCATGCGGAGTTTATAAGAAGGGCTTTCGGCTTCGACAGAGTTCTCAACGGAATACTGACGCTCTACATGTACGAGCTACCCGAAATCAGGAGAAAGCTTAGAACGGCAAGTCAGGTCATTTTCAGGATTTCCCTGAAGTAGTTTTCTCGTATAGAATCAGCATCGCAGGAACGGCTGAGGTTGCTGCCAGAAGGCTGTAGATTATCGCAATGAACGCGAGAATTCCAAAGTTGCTTAAAACTGGAAAGGTGGAGAAGTAGAGGGTTCCAAACCCCCCTGCAGTTGTCAGAGCTGAGGTGAGCACCGCTTTCCCCGTTCTCTCCACCGTTCTCCTGACGGATTCCTCAACACCAAACCTTACCCTCTCCTCAAAATACCTCTCCGTTATGTGGATTGAGTAGTCAATGCCCATTCCGAGCACAATCGAGTTGAGGGCTATTGAAATGGTCGTCTGCTTGATCCCCAACACCAGCATGCAAATGTTCATCGACGCCACTGCAACTGAGATGCTGATTAGCGGTATGATGGCCCTCACAATAGAGCGGTAGGCGAGGAGAAGGAAGACCACAATGAGGAAATAGGCCACCAACGTCATGAGGTTAAGGCTGCTGAATAAAACCTCGCTCAGATGGCCGAGGATAACCGGAAAGCCCGTGATGTAGTACTCTCCTCTCCACTCCATGAACCGCAAATCGTCTTCAAGATTTCGCATCATCTTCTCAACTTCTTCCTCCGTCTGAGTGTTGGTGTAGAAGTAGACCGCCAGATGGTTCCCAGAAATGAACCTGCTGTAAATTTCTCTGGGAAGGCTTTCAACAGCCTCAGAAAACTCCTCTCCAGAGGGTATAACGCCGTAGTAATCCTCAATTGTCTTTCCCAGGGAATCGTATCCGTAAACCTCTTCCCTTGCTGATATGTATTCAGCCACCTCCTCTGCCTTTGCTATGGTCTCTGCGTCTATTCTTTCTGCAGAAAAAACCAGAACGTAAACATACTGAGGGGAAACTTTCCTCTCAATCTCCTCGAATTTTACCAGTGCAGGCAAATCTGGAGGCGCATATTTTCTCCTGTTAGTTTCCAGCTGAACCTGAGTGGTTGCATAGGCCCCAAAGATGATCAGTATGAGCGTGAGAGCGAGAATTTTTTTCGAATTGGCGATTGTTACTCTGGCAATTGCAGTAAGAATTCTTTCAAGAATTCCCGGAGAAATTGACTCCTCTTTTCCACCCCTGTCCGTTATCTTCAGTAAAGCAGGCAAGAAGAAGTTTGAAAGCAAAAAAGCAGTAATCAGGCCAACTGAAAGGAGGAAGCTGAACCAGAAGAGCGAAGGAATTCCCGGAGCGAGCATGGATGCGAATCCAATTACTGTCGTGGCCATGGCCATGAAAAGAGGGGACCTCGTATGCTTAATTGCATGCAACAAAGCCTCATCAACCGCTTTCCCACCCCTCCTCTCCTCCTCATAGCGGTTCTGAAGCTGCGCAGCATAGTCAATGGCAAGACCGATTAAAATGGGAACGGTTGCTGAGTTGTACTCAGTCATCCGAAGTCCCAGAAGGGGCAGCAGTCCAACCATGACTGCCACAGACATCAGGGAAATGATTAAAGGAAATAAAACCGTGAGCTTGCTCCTCACAACCCCACTGAAAACCGCAACGAGTACAACAAGCATAATAACAGATGCTACGAAAAAAGTCCAGTAAACGTCCTCTTCAACAGCCTTTGCGATCTGATACATCAGCACTGCCCCTCCTGTCACTTCCACGACAACTCCAGGTGGGGGAGTGACGTAATGCAGCGTCCTTTCAATCTCCTCTGAAAGCTCCATCAATCTGTCGTTCTCCATGCTTTCAATCTGGACAGAAATGAGGGCGAAATTGCGTTCAGGTAAAAGGGATTTGGCAAGTTTGCTTGCAGTCCTTTCAACAAGCCCCTCGTTGTCGGGAATGTGTCCAAAAACATCACGAACTATGGAAGCGGGAGAGGAGGTTGAAACAACTCCATCCTTGTTTTCGAGAACGTTTTGGAGTGACAGCATGTACTCCAGAACATTCTTATCAAGAACGTTTTCAGATTTCAACAAAATGTAAACGTTTTCGGGAGCGTAGCCAAAATCCTTGTAATAAAGCTCATACTGCCTGTAAATCACATCCCATGGAGGAAAGCTGTCTGCATAATCAGCAGAGCCAAATTCGAGGTTTTGAGCTGAGAAGAGAAAGAAAGCGATTACAGACAAGATTAGCAGAATCGTAAGGAGGGGGCGTTCAACTGGGAACATCAAAAATGATTAGGAATTTCTGTAAAAAACTTTTTGAACATTCATTCTGAATTGGTGTCATGAGAGCAGGAGGAGCAGGGGAGCTTTTTGGAACCAACGGGGTCAGGGGGGTTGCAAACTCTGAGCTCACCGCCGAGATGGCGCTCAACCTTGGCAGAACGATTGGAACTCTAAGAGCTGGAAAGATAGCCATCGCATGCGACACGAGAATCTCAAGCTCAATGCTCAAATCAGCAGTTTCGGCAGGAATCATGTCCACTGGTAGCGATGTTGTTGACATTGGCATTGCCCCAACACCAGCCCTTCAGTATTACGTGAAGGAGACGGACTGCTCAGCAGGGGTTATAGTGACTGCAAGCCACAATCCGAGAGAATACAACGGCATTAAGTTCGTTCAGGAGAATGGAGTTGAGTTCTACAGGGAAATGGACGAGGAGAGCGAGAGAGTTTACATGAGCAAGAAGTTCAGGGTTGCAGAATGGAGCGAGGTGGGGCAGCTTTATCACGACAGTTCAGGGCTTCGGAAGTACATTGAGGCCATCGTTAACTCTGTTGAGCTTGACAAATCCTACAGGGTTGCCGTTGACTGTGGAAACGGAGCGGGCTGCTTCACCACTCCCGAAATTCTGAAGGAGCTTGGCTGCGAGGTTTACGGGATAAACTGCAACCCCGATGGAAGGTTTCCGGCAAGAAATCCGGAGCCTGTAGAGGCTTCGCTGGAATTGCTGAAAAAAGCCGTTGTTGACTTCAGGGCAGATTTTGGCGTTGCTCACGATGGAGATGCCGATAGAGCGGTTTTTGTAGATGAGAAGGGGAACTTCGTCAATGAAGATGTTATCCTCGCCCTCATGGCAAAGCACTACGTCGAGAAGAACGGGGGAGGACTGGTGGTGACTCCAGTGTCATCATCAAAGTGCGTTGAAGATGCAGTTAAGATGGCAGGAGGGGAAATTGTTTACACCGCAGTGGGCTCACCAGTTGTTGCAAAGGTGATGATTGAGAGGCAAGCCGTTTTTGGCGGTGAGGGAAATGGAGGTCTGATTTTCCCGGAGCACCTCGTTGCGAGAGACGGGGGGATGAGTGCTGCAAAGGTTCTTGAGCTTCTGGACGAGACGGGGAAGAAGCTGAGCGAGCTCGCTGCTGAAATCCCCCGATATCAAATCGTAAAAGGCAAAGTGGAGTGCAGGGAGAAGAAGAGGCTGCTTGAAGGTCTTAAAGAGGAGTTCCCTGATGGTAACCACATCGACGGGGCGAGGATTGACTTCGAGGATGGGTGGGTTTTGATTCGTCCCTCTGGAACTGAGCCCATTGCAAGAGTTTATGCCGAGGCAAAAACTGAGGAGAGGGCGAGAGAGCTTTACGAGCTGGGATTGAAGGCGATAAAAAAGATTTTAGGCTAACAAACTCTGGAACTTTCTTGCCATCCTTATGCCCTTTATTTTTAGCTTTCCTCTCGCCATCAGCCTGAGAGTCTTCAGCATTCCCGCCTTTCCCGTTGCGAGGGAGTTGATTGTTTCGAAGTCCGAAGATATGACCGAGAACTTTCCCTTCGTGGGCCTCCCGTTGTAAACAGTTATCCTGCCTTTGTTGAACTCAACCGTTGCTGCTGCATTCATATCTGTCAGCTCAACCACCAGATTCCCCTTGAGTTCTCGAACGAGGTTTCCTTTTGAGGGGTTGCTGGTGAGAGCCTGTTCAATAAGCTGCCCCAAAACCATGGCGAAGCCCTGATTCTCGTAGGTAACCTCCACCGGTTGCAGTGATGCCTCGTACTTTTCCAAGAAAGCATTGCTACCCACCTTAAACACCGCTGCAAAGAAGCCAAAGAACATTATGAACAGCCCAGCAAAGCCAGCGAGGAAAGCGAGAATTCTTATACCGGTGAAAAAGAGAAATACTCCTCCTGCAACCAGTAAGGCTCCTACGATAAACCAGAGAAGTCCGAACAGAAAAGCCTTAACTGCAAGCTTGAATGCCGAACCCCACTTCATATACGGATTGATGATGATGATTTTTTAAAGTTTTCTATGTTATATCCAGCCAGAGTGGATAACCAATATTTGGGGATTATTACTGTAAAGTGATTACTATCCGGTGTAGCTCCGCCAACCGACCCAGGATCATGCTTTTCACCCGGGCGTGAGGGGCGGAGCCATGAATATTTCGATTACAGCCTAATTAAGGTTTTTGGTCTTTTAGAGCGAGCAGTGTGATTTCAACAGCACTTCTGACTATTCCCATGCATTTCTTCCTCTGCTCCTCCGAAATGAAGTCCAGGTTTGGATTTAAATCTCCACAATTGGGGCTTCCATTTACCTCAACAAACTTTCTGTAGATTTCTGCGCATTTGGAATAGACTGGCATGTACCTTTTCAGTGGATTCTGGATTTCGCTTCTTCCCCAAGCTTTCTCATGGTGTAAAGGCTCGCAACAGCAATTGCTCCCCACAACGCACCACAGATGTGTCCTGAACCAGAGATGCCTCCAGCAAAGCCAATGGACATGTTTTTCATGTCCTCACTCAGCTCAATGTTTAGTGCTTCGGCGATGGCGATGAAAGAAGAGGATGCGCAGTTTATCGTCTCGTTGAGAAGGTTCAGAGCTCTTCTGGTTGCATCGTCCAAACTCATATTCAGCATGAGTGGATTTAAATTATAAATTTTTTGGGTTTTTTGGTTTACTTATCAGGATTCCTATTCCAACGACGTGGAAACCATAAAGTAAAAAAACTAACATCAAGTCGAAAGATTTTTAGATTTTCCAGGGTTTCTTACTACATGAAGCTTTTCGAGCCAATCGAGTTTGGAGGAATGAAGGTAAAGAACCGCATTGTAATGCCTGCGGCTGAACTCAACTACCACACTCCCGATGGCAGACCGACTGAGAGGCTTTTGAGGTATTACGAAGAAAGGGCGAAGGGTGGGATAGGCTTTGCGGTTGTGGGTATTGCCAAGATTGAGCCCCACTTTTTTGGCGGCATAGCAGCACACTCTGACGAATTCATTCCCGACTTGCAAAGAATAGCA
>DAINRD010000053.1:0-8991 GCA_036742095.1 Archaeoglobus sp.
TTTCCATTTAGTTTTGTTTCTTCCAACTCAATTACTCTTCTGCTTTTTCATATCAGAATAAAACAAATTTTAAAACTCTGGCTATTACGAAGTGGAGAGCAATGAAAGTTACATTGATAGGCCCATCAAAGCGTTTCCTCTCCGGAGTTAGTTATTACACGATTAGGTTGTCTAATGCCCTCTCAGAGATTATGAACGTTGAAACCATACTCTTCAGAAAAATGCTACCCAAAAGACTGTTCCCCGGCTGGAAAAGAGTTGGAGAAGACCTTACAAACCTTGATTTTTACAGCAATGTGAAGGTCTACGAAATGTTGGACTGGTACAACCCTCTATCATGGTTTAAAGCCTACAGAATTGCCAGAAAAAGCGATGCGGTAATTTTCCAGTGGTGGACTTCAAGTGTCGCCCACATGTATTTATTAATTGAGCTTCTGAACAAAATTTCAGGAAATGTTCCTATTGTTATTGAATTTCATGAGGTAGTGGACCCTATGGAGGACTCAATTTTACCAATTAGAATCTATTCCAGAGTTATGGGTCATTTGATAAGGAAACTCTCTACTCACTACGTTGTTCATTCAGAACAGGATAAGAAACTCACAAGCAAAATATATCACATCTCTGAAGATAAAATTACAGTAATTCCTCACGGAATATACGATCACTACGAGAAAATTGAAAATGCAAAGGATAAACTTAAAATTGATGAAGAATTTGTTATACTGTTTTTCGGTTTATTAAGACCGTATAAAGGTGTTAAATATCTTATAAGAGCTTTTGAAATTCTCCCTGACGAAATCAGAAATAAATCGAGGCTTTTAATCGTCGGTGAAACCTGGGAAGATAAAGAGTCTGTGAGAATGGCTGAAAAATCCCGAATTAAAGACAAGATTACTATAATTAATAAATACGTTCCAGACACCGAAGTATCACTTTACTTCTCCGCATCTGACGTTCTAGTCTTGCCATATACAAGAGCTTCGCAGAGCGGTGTAGCGCATATAGGCATGTCTTACGGTCTGCCAATAATAGCAACAAAAGTTGGTGGTCTTCTGGAATCTTTACCAAAGTACGAAGGGACGTTTTTCGCTGAACCCTGCAACGCTGAGAGTATCGCAAAAGCCATTGCTGACGTTTATCACCAAAAATGTAATCGTTATTCTCCCCCAGAAGAACTCAAATGGGAGAATATTGCCAAGAAATGGTTAGCATTAATAGACACTATTAAATAAAAACGTTAAACTCACCTCTCAAAATCATCCTCAAGCCTCTCTATGTCCTCCTCACTCAGGAACTCTCCAATCTGGACTTCAATAACCTCCAAGGGAATCATACCGGGATTTTCGAGTCTGTGGATAACGCCTGCCGGTACGAAAGTGCTTTCGCCATTTCTGAGAATTCTCTCTTCACCATCAACCAAAATCCTTGCTGTTCCTTTGACAACAATCCAATGCTCACTTCTATGATAATGTCTCTGTAGGCTTAATCTTTTACCCGGTTTTACGGTAATACGTTTAATCTTATACCTTTCGCCAGTTTCCAGAACAGTATAAGACCCCCATGGTCTGTAGGCAGTTCTGTGAACTTCAGCCCTTTCATCATGCCTTTCCCGAAGGATTTCGTAAATCTCCTTTACTTTCTGTGTCTGTCCTTTTTTGGCTATCAGCAATGCATCGTCTGTGTCAACAACAACGCAGTCCTCAATTCCCACCAACGCTGTCAATCTCCCAGTTAAAACCAGGTTACCGCTGGAATTACTTTCTATCACTTCGCCCCTAACGGCGTTTTTATTCTCGTCTTTATCCATAACCTCATATATCGCATCAAAACTGCCGAGATCATTCCAGTAAAGCTCCAAAGGAACCATTGCGACTCTTTTAGATCTTTCCATTAAGCCAAAATCAACTGAAATATCAGGGATAGCTTCATAGGCCTTTTCAACATCCTGACTTTCGAAGGCCTCGTAAACTTCAGGAAGGTATTTTTTGACCTCCTCAACAAACATTTCTACATTAAAAACAAACATTCCGCTGTTCCAGAAGTAGCCCTTTTCAACGTATTCTCTGGCAGCTGCAAAATCTGGTTTTTCTTTAAACTCCATAACCTCAAAACCTCCTTCAACCCTCCTTCCCGGCTTTATGTAACCATACCCGGTATGGGGTTTTGTTGGTTTTACGCCAAAAGTCACCAAATATGAGTCGGCAAGCTTCTCTGCAGAGTTAAAGGATTCCAACAGTTTTTCATTCTCCTCGATAAGATGATCAGATGGTAGCACAGCCACTTTGCCATTCCCGGCAACCTTAATCCCCCAGTAAATAGCTGGAAGCGTATTTTTAGCTGCTGGTTCCAGTAAAATGTTGCTTTTTGGTATATCCACTCCCAATTCTTCAAGATCGTCCAGAACTCTGAACTTATATTCTTTATTGGTTACAATAAATATCTCATTTGGTTCAGAAATCAACAAAGCTCTTTTTACTGCTTTTTGAAACAGGCTTTCTCCGAAGAGTTTAAGAAACTGCTTGGGATGTTTCTCTCTGCTCAAGGGCCATAATCTTGTACCCTTACCCCCTGCCAGAATTATGGACTTCATTGTTTTTCTCCTATCTTTAGAATTTAAGTCATTTTCGGAAAATTGGTCAAAAAAATGAGCCCTAATCCCCACTAAAAACCTTTCTCAAAAACTCAACATCTTCCCTCCTGAACCCCCCAATTAATACTACCAAAACCAGATACAAAATAAACCCGCCCAGAACCTTTAACACCGCATCGAAAAGCGAGTAAAAGCTGAACTGGTGTATTACGGCCCCCATAATCACGGCAGCCATCAGAGGTCTGAAGAGGTCCACCCATTTGAAAAATATCCCCATAACTTTTTTTGATAGAGCGGCGAGAACGAGCCAAGTCACGGCATTTGAAACGATTGTGGCAACTGCTGCCCCAACAATCCCCATTTTCAGAATCAAAATGTAGTTGAGCGCGACGTTCATAATCATTCCTCCAAACGAAACGTAAACTGGATACTCTGGCATCTCCTTGGCTGCAAAAAGCGTTCCCCAGAACCCCAGTGAAGAGTTCAATACGAGTAGAGCAAGAATGGAAAGAACGTCAACAGCCGGCAGATAATCAGCACCGTAAACAAAGAAAATCAGCTGCCTGGAAAGCAAAATCAAACCTGTTACAACAGGAAAAGCCAGAATGGCAGAATACCTGAAAACTCTACCAAAAGCTTTGCTCAAATCCTCCCCTTCCAGCTGTACGAACACGGGAAACAGCACCCCGGGAATAGAAATCAATCCGGCAATTGCTCCGACAATGTTGTAGGCAGCCCTGTAAAAGCCCACATCCTCTGCGGGAAGGAAAATACCAATCATTATTGAATCGACGTAGGCGTAAACAACCCACGTTATCGATCCAATGGTTAGATATCCCGTAAACCTGACAACCCTCCTCCAATCAACCTTCTTTGCTTTTCCCCTCACCAAATTACCGTATCGCCTGAAAAGAAGAAGAAAGACGGCCGTAAAAGATGTAATTGCAGCTATCAAAAAACCAAAGATTGCGCCGACAACCGAATATCCCAAATACACGAGCAAAAAGATGGTTACAATCCTTGTCAACTCGTAAACAACAGCCCTAACAAAATTCCCCTGAAAGTCGTTAAAAGACTGGAAAATGCCAGAAAGGTAACCACCAAGGGAAAAGAAAAAAACATAACCTGCAATAATTTTAAGCGGTGTAGCGAGAGCCGGTTTTGAGAAAACGCTTGCAGAAAGATAATCTGAGGCAATAAAGAGTGCAACTGATACTGAGAGGGCTAAAAAAACCTTTAACCTGGATACGCTCCTCAAATAACCCCTAAGCAATTCGTAATCCTTGAGTCCAGCAGCATGTGCACCGTATCTGACAACAGTGGTATTAATGCCAAGGTCGGTGAATGAGAGAAGAAAGAAAGCCAAGGAAATCGTTAAGGAGTAAATTCCAAAAAGTTCGGGCTTCAAAACTCTGGCGAGATAAATGCTTATAACCAGTCCAGAAAGATTCCCGATAAATACTGCGCTGCTGTTGTAGATGACGTTCTTCAGAACTCTGCGGGCAAGCACACCTCAGTTTTATCAGGCAGTAAAAAAATAGTTTTCTGTTGGGTGATTTCGGACTGGCTCTGAATTTCTCAATTTTGATTCAGCACCGAATGAATGCGAGTGAAAACATGCTGGCTAAATTGAATAACGAGCAGAGAAGATGAAAAAGTTCCGTGTGCAGGCTTGGATGCAAGCTTTTACATCATCTACAGAAGACGTATGGGGTTTGCAGAAAAGGATGGCAGATTCCTTGGGACTAACTATCTAAGGACTACCCTTATGCCCCTAACAAAAGCTACAAAATTCTCACAATTTTCGGCCTGAACACCTCCATCCAAAGCTCAAATTCCTCTTCCACCACAAGGTGAAACTCGAAGGGGTGCACAAATGGCAACCCAGCCCTCTCCTCAATTTCAGCTATTATTCTTGCCTCTCTCTTGCCTTTTTCACCTCTTCTCTCTTTGTAACCACCAGAATGTCAATATCGCTTGACAGCACAGCCTTCCCTTCAGCAACACTGCCAAAGAGGTAGAATTCACTCTCGCCCAGCACATCTCTTGCCGCCTTAACTATTCTATGCAGCCACTCCTATATTCCCTTGCAATCCTAATCCTTTCCTTCCAAAGTTCTGGAAACAGCTGAAATCACCTCCTTTGCAATTTTAATGGTATCTCCCACATCCTCCCTTTCATAACCCAGTATCTCTCCACTCAATTCGAGAATCGCAGACTTGAGGTAAAGCTGAACAGCCTGCTCGGCCGTAAAACACGTGAGGTCATAATCGCCTACCTTAAGCCTTTCTTGAGCGGCTGGGCATTATTATGGCTACTCAGCAAAGTTAAAAACGTTACCTCCAACTGCCAGACTTTTTGAAGACCATTTAAAAACCCATCACCACTAAAAAAGATTGAAAGCACCAAAAAATTCTACCCACACTTCGTAAACCCGCAGAACTTGCAGGTTGCACAGCCCTCTCCATACTCCAGAACGTTGCCACATTCGGGACAAACGCCGCCAATCTGCTTCGTCTTTGATTCCTTTTTCTCTTCCTCCTCTCCGGTAAAGGCTGTCAGAGGCTTGATTCCCTCCACTTCAAACCTTATCTTCCTGTACTCTCCCTTGAGGTGTTTTTCAAGGACCTTTGCCACGCCATCGGCACAGGAAGTTATCACTTCACCATTATCAAAGGCTGGAGATGGGCAGCGAATGTTCTTCAGCTGTTTTATCAAAACCTCAGGGTCAATCCAGCTTCTCAGGGCGATTGAAAGCAACCTCCCCATTGCCTCAGTCTGCGAAGCGGCACACCCTCCACTCTTTCCAAGCTGGACGAAGACCTCTGCTATACCATACTCATCCTCGTTAATGGTCACGTAGAGCGAACCACAGCCTGTTCTGGTTTCAATCGTCCTGCCAGTGGTTATTCTTGGCCTGGGCCTCGGTTCAATGTATCTTGCGGGGGGTCTTGGCTTTGCCTCTTTTTCCTTCTTCTCCTCTTCGGTCTTCTTTATCCTCAGAACCTGCTCCTCTCTGCTCCCATCCCTGTAAACGGTAATGCCCTTGCATCCAAGCTCATATGCCAGCAGGAAAGCCTTCTCCACGTCCTTCCGCGATGCTGAGTTGGGCAGGTTGATTGTTTTGCTGACCGCATTGTCAGTATACTTCTGGAAAGCCGCCTGCATTCTCACATGCCACTCTGGAGAGATATCGAGGGCGCACTTGAAAACTCTCCTTATGTCCTCAGGAATCTCCTCTATCCTCTGAATGCTTCCCTCCTCAATCACTATCTCAATTAGCTCATCACTGTAAAGCCCCCTCTCCCTCAAAACGTTCTCGAATATCTCGTTTATCTCGAAAAACTCCTCTCCATCGAGAATGTTCGTCCTCTTGTATGCTAAAGCGAATACGGGCTCTATCCCGCTTGAACAGCCAGCGATGATGCTTATCGTTCCCGTTGGGGCGATGGTTGTGGTTGTTGCGTTCCTCATCTTTATTCCCTTCTTCTCCCACACGCTGCCCTTCCAGTTGGGGAAAACACCCCTTTCCTCTGCCAGTTGCTGTGAGGCTTTGTGGCTTTCCTCCTGAATGAACTTCATTACCTTCTCTGCCAGCTGCACCGCTTCATCGCTGTCGTAGGGGATGTTGAGTAGGAAGAGCATGTCCGCCCATCCCATTACCCCAAGGCCGATTTTGCGGTTTGCCTTGGTCATCTGCTCGATTTCAGGAATGGGGTAGCCGTTTACGTCAATAACATCATCCAGAAATCTGACAGCAGTCCAGACAGTCTCCTTCAATCCATCCCAGTCAATCTTCCCATCCTTAACGAACTTTGCGAGGTTTATGCTGCCGAGATTGCAGGATTCGTAAGGAAGCAGGGGCTGTTCGCCGCATGGATTGGTCGCCTCAATCTGCCCCACATGCGGGGTGGGGTTGAAGCGGTTTATGGTGTCAATGAAAATCATTCCCGGCTCTCCATTGCGCCACGCTCCCTCAACAATCAGGTTGAATATCTTTCTGGCGGGAGCTTTCCTCACCACCTCCCCCGTTCTGGGGTTGATTAGCTCATAATCCTCATCCTTCTTCAAAGCTTCCATGAAGGCGTCGGTTGCGGCAACGCTGATGTTGAAGTTTCTCAGCACCCCCTCTTCCCATTTGGCCTTTATGAATTCCTCAATATCGGGATGGTGGACGTTAAGCACACCCATGTTTGCTCCTCTTCTCCTCCCTCCCTGCTTGATCTGCTCTGTTGCAGCGTCAAATATCTTCATGAAGCTTACAGGCCCACTCGCAACACCCATGGTTGATTTCACGATGTCTCCCTTCGGCCTCAGCCTTGAAAAGCTGAATCCTGTCCCACCCCCGCTTTTCTGAACTCTCGCCATGTCCCATAAAGCCTTAAAAATGCCGTCAATGGAGTCCTCAACGGGAATGACAAAGCAGGCAGAAAGCTGGTTCAGCTCAGTTCCGGCATTCATCAGCGTTGGAGAGTTGGGCATGAACTTCTGCTCCCACAATAGCTTAAAGAAAGCCTCAGCCCACTTTTCAACGTCATTTCCATAATTCTCCTCAGCCTTCGCAATGGCTCTCGCAACCCTCCAGCACATCTCCTCAGGAGTTTCAATTACATTGCCCTCGTCATCCTTGAGAAGGTATCTCTTTTTAAGGACAGTCTCGGCAGTGCGATTAAGCTTCATCACTGATGGTAGATAAGAAAGATAAAACAGTTTTGCCTGCTCTTCCAAAGCATCTACTGAAAGGCTTTTTCTACATCTAAAATTTACTTTACCTTAACTCAAAATTATTTGACACTAACTTTAATACTTAAGAAGAAAAGCTCCTTCATGGAGACTCGGATTTTAACTCAGGAGGAGGTTGAATCTCTCATAACAATGGATGAGGCCATGAATGCCGTTGAAGAGGCCTTCAAACTTTACGCGCTCGGAGAGGCAAAGATGCCCCCAAAGGTCTACCTCGAATTCGAGAAAGGAGACCTCAGAGCGATGCCTGCACACCTGATGGGCTATGCTGGTATAAAGTGGGTGAATTCACATCCAGAAAACCCCGACAAGGGATTGCCAACGGTTATGGCTCTGATGATTCTCAACAGCCCCGAAACGGGATTTCCTCTTGCAGTAATGGATGCCACCTTCACCACCTCTCTCCGCACTGGTGCTGCGGGTGGTGTAGCTGCCAAGTACCTCGCAAGAAAGAACAGTAGAGTTTTTGGATTCGTGGGATGTGGAATTCAGGCCTATTACCAGCTCGAAGCCTTGAGGAGGGTTTTTGAGATTGAAGAGGTCAAGGCCTACGACATCAGGGAGAAAGCCGCTGAAAGGTTTGTCAGCTACTGTGAGGAGAAAGGCATCAAAGCCTCCCTCAGGCCCATCGAGGAAGCTTGCAGATGTGACGTCCTCGTAACAAGCACTCCATCAAGAAAGCCGGTTGTATTGGCCGACTGGGTTGAGGAAGGGACTCACATAAACGCTATAGGGGCGGATGCTGCGGGGAAGCAGGAGCTGGACCTTGAGATAATAAAGATGGCAAAGATTGTCGTTGACGACCTGGAACAATCCTCCCACGGAGGAGAAATAAACGTGGCCATATCTGAGGGCATAATATCTCTCGACGATATTCACGCAACAATCGGTGAAGTTATAGCAGGGCTGAAGCCCGGAAGAGAGAAGGATGAAGAGATAACGATTTTCGACTCCACAGGACTGGCCATTCAGGATGTTGCAGTTGCCAAGATCGTTTACGAGAATGCTGTTAAGAACGGTAAGGGAACAAGAATAGCATTTTTCAGAGTATGAAAGTAATTGCTCTGATCTCTGGCGGGAAGGATTCGATGCTTGCTTTGCATAAAGCAGCGGAGGAGCACGAGATAGTTGGAGTGCTGGGCATAATCCCAAAGAACCCCGACTCCTACATGTTTCATTCTGTGAACCTCCACATGCTCGATGTCATCGCAGAATCTCTTCAGCTTCCCCTCACAAAAATTGAGGTGTCTGGCGAGGAGGAAAAGGAGGTTGAAGAGCTTGCGAAGCAGATTGGAAAGATCGATGCAGATGCGCTCTGCATAGGGGGCATTGAGTCACTTTACCAGAAAAAAAGGTTCGAAAGAGTCTGCAGAAAAGCTGGACTTGAGCTTCTGACCCCTCTTTGGGGCAGGAACTCCAGAGAGCTGATGGAGGAGGTTGTGAATAATTTCGAGGCTATCATCGTGAGCGTATCGGCCATGGGACTGGATGAAAGCTTTCTGTGCAGACGCATTGACAGAGACTGCCTCAAGGAGCTCTTGGAGCTGAATGAGAAGTATGGGGTGCACTTGGCTGGGGAGGGAGGTGAGTTTGAGACGCTTGTCCTCGATGCCCCCCTCTACACTTTCAGAATAGCTGTCGAATCTGTCAGAAAG
>DAINRD010000054.1:0-252 GCA_036742095.1 Archaeoglobus sp.
AGTGGGGAGATATTCGAAAGGCTTGTTTATGCGTCCCTTAAAAGGCGCTTGCCCGGCGATATAGAACTAATTCCACAGGACTCAAACTTTTCTTTATACAGAAGCATAGGAAAATCGCCGGGAGAACAAGCAAAAAGACATGATTTTGTTCTATATATAGATAATAAACCTAAATTTATCTTAGAAGCTAATTTTTATAACACTACGGGAAGCAAACCAATCTCGGTAGCTGAAAGCTACATAACCCTACAA
>DAINRD010000054.1:337-8984 GCA_036742095.1 Archaeoglobus sp.
TATTTAAATCTACGTAAAAGATTCGATTTTTGGAAATCTCAAATTTTCATTTTCTGTGGGATAGTTAGTAATTATTAGTTCACTGGCTCCTTTTCTCCTGTCGGCCTTGCTATTGATAAACCTATTTGCCTCTACAACAGCTACATTAAATCCAGTATAAAGCTCTCTTATCTCTTCTGTGTTTGAATTGCTTATCATAATAAAAACACCTTTTTTTGATAGTTTCTTGGCAACCTTCGCCAAGCGTTTTTGTTCTGAATAATCAAATCCATGAGAAGTATAATCAGTAAAATAAGCCGTTTCTGATACTGGCTGATATGGTGGGTCAAAATAAACAAAATCCCCACTTTTTGCAGCTTCAATGGCCCTCTCAAAATCAACATTGAGAATTTTAACATTTTCAAGCAATTTACTGAACTCCATTATCATTTTCTCTGAAGGTATTCTCGGATTCCTGTATCTCCCAAACGGAACGTTAAATTTTCCAGATTTGTTTACTCTCCAAAGACCGTTATAGCAATGTCTGTTGAGATACAAAAACAGCGAAGCCCTCTCCACTTCGTATTTCGGGTCTCCGATAATTTCATTGAATCTATCTCTGGACATATAGTAAACGCTTTTCTCATTCCTGAAGTCACCTATTTTTAGCTTCCTGATTAATTCAACAGGCTTTGTTTTAATGACGTTGTATAAATTTATTAATTCTTCATTTAAATCTGAGATTACAGCCGTTTTTAGTTTTCTTCTGTTATACAGCTCAACCAGCAGAGCTCCACCACCAACAAAAGGTTCATAATACGTTTCCCATTTTTTAGGAATTCTTTTTATCAGTTCTGGCAACAGTTGTCTTTTTCCGCCTGCCCACTTGACCAAAGGTTTCAGCATCTAATAATCATCAGTTCAATAAACTTAAAAACTTTACACAAAAATACCAAGCTATTTTAATCCCCAACATTAACGTCTAAATACGTCCAGAATCCGTTTATGCTGTTTGTAAATCCCATAAACCGTACTTCATGGCCAGTAATCCCTTCGTTACGGCATCGCTGATGTTCACATAATCCCCGTCCGAGTCTATCGGTGCCCTCAGGGTGAAACCCCCATATGTAAAAGGGTCCAACGCTGTTGACCACAATGTTACTCTCCCATATCAATCCCACAATTCTCAGCACCTAAAATGAATTAACCGAATTGGTTAAAATTAATTTTTTAAACCCTCTGACACACATGGGCATCTTCGGAATCCCCTTTCAGTTGGCACCGGGCCATCAATTTTGATGGTTTGTTCTTGAGGAGTTATTACGGGATATCATACCGGACTTTTTCAATCAAAATCCTTATATACCCTCTTCTCTGAGAGTTACGAAATTTGAAAGGAGGGTTAGAATTGGCCGAAATAACAGAAGTTAGGATATACAAAACGAGAGGAAACGGAAACGTGAAAGCCTATGCGTCTGTGAGTTTTGACAACGAATTTGTTGTTAAAGGGTTGAAGGTAGTGGAGGGAGAGAAAGGCCTCTGGGTAAGCATGCCCAGCAGGAAGATGAAAGACGGGAGCTTTCAGGACATTTTCCATCCAGTAAGTAAGGAGGCGAGAGACAAGATTGTGGACGCAGTTCTGAAGGCCTACGAGGAGCAGGAGTAAAGGTTTTGATTTTTATTTATCTCAAAACCTTTTTATCCTCGTTGATTTAGCTCTGTCATGGTAAAAATTGTAAGTTTTTCCCCAATACCGGAGCCCTTGCTAAGGGCTCTGATTGGCTCAGTTTACAGTGGTGAAGTGGAGATTGTCGTGATAAACGATTACGACGAGCAGAGAATTCTTGAGGCTGTCAGAGACGCTGACGTTGTCATAGGAGACTACACCTTCAAAATACCAATAACAGAAAAAATGATGAGGGCAATGGAGAGAATCAAACTGATCCAGCAGCCCTCCAAGGCTACAACCACATTGACGTTGAAGCTGCAGGGAAGGGAACTGACGAAGAGGCTGCAGGGTTGGGGTGTCAGAATTATCTACTACGACATAAAAAGGACCGAGGATATTGAAGAAAAGTACGGGGCGGAGTTTAGAGATTTCGATTCACTCTTAAGGGAGTCAGACATTTTGAGCATCCACATCCCTCTAACAAATGAGACAAGAGGAATGATTGGAGAAAAAGAGCTGAGGAGGATGAAGAGTTCTGCAATTCTGATAAACGTGGCGAGAGGGGAGGTCGTGGATGAGGGTGCGCTTGTTAAGGCGATAAGGGAAAAGTGGATTGCTGGAGCGGCACTTGATGTTTTCGCAAAAGAGCCACCTGAGGGGAGCGAGCTGCTTGAACTTAAAGGATATAACGTCCTATTGGCAGGGCTTTGAGGGGTGAGGAGGTCAGGCATGTTGTAACGGGGTGATGAGAATGGATGCAGCCCATGCTGTGGCAGACTGCTTGGAGAAATTTGGCGTTAAAAGGGTTTACGGGATTATTGGCACTTCTATCGTCGATTTCGTCGATGCCCTTTACGACTATAAAGAGAGTATTCGCTACATCTCCTGCAGACACGAGCAGGTTGCAGCCTCGATGGCAGATGCTGATGGAAGACTGACGGGATTTCCTGGAGTTAGCCTGGTTCACGCCGCTCCGGGCACTTTAAATACTGCAATAAGCGTTGCCAACGCCTACAAAGATGGGTCCCCAATGGTTGTGATTTCAGGAGGTGCAAAGAGAAGGCTTTATGGCAAAAATACGATGCTTGAAGTGGACCAGCAGGCTGTGATGAGACCGATAACCATGGCCACCTACAGGGTTGATGATACTTCAGAAATTCAGAAGGTGATTGCCAGCGCCTTTTCCATCGCAGTTAAAGAGTGTGGACCAGTGTACGTTGAAGTTGCGGAGGACCTGTGGCTTGAGGAGACTCCGGAAGAGAAAGTGGAGCTGGACACAGAAAGGCCCAGAGCAGGAGAGAGTGAGGTTGTAAAGGTTGCCGAAATGCTAAGAGAATCAAAAAGACCCGTTATTCTTGCAGGCTTTGGGGTTAACACTGAGGAAGGCAGTAAACTTCTCACTCAGCTTGTGGAGAAAACTTCCATCCCCGTCGCAACCACAGGAAATGGCAGAGGGGCACTGGATGAGGAGCACGAGCTCTGTCTCGGAAGAGCTGGATTTGGTGGTGGGAGTATTCACGCAGACGAGGCAATCAGAAACTCGGACTTTCTGCTCTGCCTTGGCTGCCAGCTCACAGACATCACCACCTACGGGTACAACTGGATGCCTTCCGGCAGAATTGCTGCTGTTACACTGGACAGAGAAGCAGGGGGCAAGCTGAACTATGATTTGATTGTGTACAGTGACGCCGTAGATTTTCTGAGAAGACTTATCAACCATGTAGAAGGTTATCGCATTCCCCAAAGCTGGATTGACGAAATCAACAGATGGAGGGAAAACTGGAGAAAGATGCTGGATAATGCCACAAGCATGAAGTACGAGGGGTTTGCAAATCCCGCAAGATTCTTCAAAATGCTCAATGAGCTGATACCCTCCAATGCAGTTGTTGCGGCAGGGCAGGGTATGCATGTTCTCTACCCCCAGACCTACGTAAAGGCGAGGAGACCGAAAAGCTACCTTGCAGCAACCAACCACGGAGCGATGGGTTTTGGCTTTCCCGCTGCAATGGCTGCACAGCTTCTCGGTTACAGCGGGATAGCTGTTGTTGGAGATGGAGAGTTCATGATGACCCTTCAGGATCTGGAGACTGCTGTCAGAGAGGATATTCCAGTAAAGGTCGTTGTGGTGAACGACAACAGCTATCGAGTTCTCTACTTCAGGCAGAGAATTCAGAAGGGAGGAAGAATTTACGGAACCCTCCATACAAACCCGGATTTTGCAGAACTGGCAAGGGTTTTTGGGGCAGAGGGTGCAGTGGTTTCAAGTGATAACGAAATAGAGGATGCGATAAAAGCAATGTTAAGCTCTGAGAAGCCTTTCGTCCTTGACCTCCGCATCTCCCCCGACTCCTTTGCTCCCTTCAACCCTGAACCAAGTGTGAGGATGTAGCAAAGGTTAAATTAAGTCTGCACCAGAATTACCTATGAAACTCACACCAATTTTTGCACTGCTTTGCCTTCTTTCCCTCTTAACCCTGTCTCAGGCTGCTGAGCTCAAAATTGCGAGAGTTGAAGTTAGGGGAGAGATTAACGAGGGTACCTATCTTACCCTCCAGCACGCCCACGATTTCGCCTTGAGGGAGAAATGTGACCTTCTTTTTGTCGTACTGGACACGCCCGGTGGGCTGCTGAGCTCGACTCAGAAAATCGTGAAGCTCTTTCTGAACAGCGAGGTTCCGGTGGTGGTTTACGTCCCCAAAGGAGCCATGTGTGCTTCTGCAGGCTCAATAATTCTTCTATCCTCCCATGTGGCGGTAATGGCAGATGGAACAGCCGTTGGTGCTGCTACACCCGTTAGCGTTGGCTTTGAAAGTACTGCTGTGGAGAACAAGACTGTAAACTACATAGCTGGCTACGTAAGAGACATTGCGAGGGAGAAAGGCAGAAATGAGGAGGTTGCGGAGAAGTTTGTAACGCAGGCCTTAACCCTCACAGCCAAGGAAGCCCTTGATGAGGAAATTATTGACTACATCGCCAACACAGAAAGTGAAGCCATTGAGGGGCTAAAAGGAAGAACTTTGGAAGTGGAGGGGAGAAACGTCACCCTCCAGTTCGATTACTACAGGATTATCGAAGTAAATAAACCGCTTCAGGCCAGCATATACGAAATTATTTCAAGTCCTCAGCTAGCGGCAATTCTCCTTCTTCTCGGAATCTACCTCCTGATTTTCGGTCTGACTTCTCCCGGCATCATTCCCGAAACTGTTGGGGCCATATGTCTCATTCTTGCTCTTGCGGGGCTTGGGGTTGTGGGAATTAACCACCTGGGCCTTCTCTTAATCGTCCTTGGAGTGATTTTCCTGATTGCGGAACTTTTAACCCCCACCTATGGTGTTCTTGGAATTGCATCCGTTGTTTCAATCGTTATCGGACTGCTAATTCTCTTCAACGAGCCTTTAATGCCCGAATCCTTCTATGAGGCTTTTCCAAAATTTGTCGCTGGGGTTGGTCTGGGAGTCGGAGGGATAATGACCTTCATGGTCATCAAGGTTGCTCAGCTCAGGAAGAGGAGAAGCGGTGTTGGGGAAATGGTTGGAGAAAGGGGGGAGATTATCGAATTCTCAGGAGGAAAGGGATTTGCAAGAGTGAGGGGAGAAATCTGGAAGGTTGAGAGCGAAGATGATTTAAAGAAGGGGGACGAGATAGAAGTTCTTGATAGGGAGGGTCTTACCTTAAAGGTGAGAAAACTTGAGCGTGGAGGAGGAACTTGAGAAAGAGACTCTTAAGTGGCTTGAAAGGATTGAAGAGAGGGTAAAGGTAATTGATGGAGATAAATCTTTTATCGAGAACATAAACGCCTACGTCAGCGATTCGAGATACTTTTTAAAGAAGAAAGATTTGGTCAGGGCCTTTGAGTGTGTTGTCTGGGCCTGGGCCTGGCTGGAAATAGGAATCGAGGTTGGAAAACTGAAATGAGGATGCGTAAAAGCTTGGGACAGCACATGCTCGTGAACAGAAAGGTTATCGGCAGAATAGTTGGTTATGCAGAGCTTGAAGAAGATGACGTTGTTCTGGAGGTGGGTTGTGGCACGGGAAACCTGACTTCAGCCCTCTTAAAGAAAAGCAGAGTCGTGGGAATAGAAAAAGATGTTGAGATGATAAAAAGGCTGAAAAAGAGATTTGCAGCAGAAATAAACGGAGGAAAGTTCACCCTCATTCACGGAGACGCTCTTGAGTTGGAATTTCCCCCCTTTAACAAGTTTGTTTCCAACATACCCTATAAAATCTCCTCACCCCTCACCTTCAAACTTTTCAAGTCAGACTTTGAGCTGGCAATCGTAATGTATCAGCGAGAATTTGCAGAAAGGCTTTGTTCAGAGAATAGCAGGCTCGGAGTGATTGCAAAGGCTTACTGCAGTACAGAAATCCTCGAAATCGTCAGACCATCCTCCTTCAGTCCACCAC
Organism: Archaeoglobus sp.; assembly: GCA_036742095.1. Taxonomy (GTDB): domain Archaea; phylum Halobacteriota; class Archaeoglobi; order Archaeoglobales; family Archaeoglobaceae; genus Archaeoglobus. Next base: position 6,390 of record DAINRD010000054.1, read on the forward strand.
CTGAAGTGGACTCCGCCATAGTCCGCATCATTCCTGAACCAGTTGTCAACGTAAGGAACTTAGAACTCTTCGAGAAATTCGTCACCTTTGCCTTCAGCATGAAAAGGAAGAGAATGGGGAAGATAGTGAAAGAGTTTAGGGAGAGATTTGGGTACGACGTTCAGGTTGATGAGGATGTTGCGGAAATGAGACCTGAAAGTGTGGGAGCAAAGAAGTTTGCGGAGATGGTCGATGCCCATGATTTATGAACCTGCCGAGGACAGCGAACTGCTTCTCGATGCAGCATTGAAGGAAGTCAGGCCAGAAGATGAAGTCATCGAAATCGGTGCGGGAAGCGGTTTCGTTGCAGAAGGTATCAGGGAGAGGTGCAAATACATTATTACAACAGACATCTCCCCCCATGCAGTTCGAGAGATGAGGAAAAAGGGGCTTGATGTTGTGAAGACTGACATCGCCAGAGGGATTAAAAAGAGATTCAGCCTCATTCTCTTCAATCCTCCTTATCTGGAACTTGAAGAGGAGCTAAAAAAGGGTGACTGGCTCGATGTGGCAATTGATGGTGGAAAAAAAGGAATCGAGGTCATCAGAAAATTCCTCGACCAGCTTCATGAGATCATGGCCGAGGGAGGGAGAGCCATCTTAATTGCCTCCTCTCAAAACGAGCCCGAAGTTTTCAGGCTTATTGAGGAGAGAGGTTTCAAATACAGCATTATGATGGAAAGAGGCGTTTTCTTTGAAAAACTATATGCCATCAGAATCTGGAAAGAATGACGAACTTCTTCATATCCTCAGAAACTCTGAAGCTGCCCACTGGAGTAATGATTTCGTCCCCCACAACTCTGACCTTTTCCCCAGGCCCGATTCCTATTTTCGTGAGGTTCGAGGGTGCTATTACCACCTCATATTCCCCTTCAGACGCGTCTGAAAGGCTGAAATACTCCTGAGTACATGTCTCGCAAACCTCGCAGCTTCCAGATATAATCTGACAGATTTTAACGAAGGCCTCTTCTGTTATGTGATGTTCGAGCTCACAGCTCAATTTATCGGCAATCTCCTCATTGAGGTCAAGATAATTACGAAAGAAGCAGTAAAGCGCAAGATAATATCTCTTTATTTTTTTCGCCAGCTCCTCACCTTTCCTTGTTAGTTTTACTCCTTTATAAGGCTGATAATCAACATAACCCATATCTCTCAACTTAATCAGCATTTCAGTAACACTCGAAGGCTTAACGTTGAGAATTCTTGCCAGTTCACCTGTTTTTGCCAGCTTACTCGTCTCTTCCTGAATATCATAAATCGCTTCAAGATACTCCTCAATTCTTTCCATTGGTGATTACTTGCTCAGGTATTTAAAAACAGTTTCGCACAGTTCCGCAGTAGGATATTCAATTGTTAATTTTTACAAAATCAGAAACGTATAAATTATTTTTCAATTGATTAAGTTGGCAAAATTTATATAATCTCAAAAAGGGTCAAGCTTGGGTGGTTAAAAATGCTTGCGGATTTTATCCTGACGGAAGACCAGAAGGCCATTAAGGAGGCTGCAAGAGAGTTTGCTGAGAAAGAGTTTCCGAATTATGTGGAAGAGTGCGACAGAGAGGAAAAGTTCCCCTTTGAGCTGTGGAAGAAGGCTGCTCAGCTTGGATTCATAGGAATGGGAATTCCGGAGCAGTACGGTGGGCAGGGCTTGGGAGTTCTGGACTCCTGCCTTGTTGTTGAGGAGTTCTGGAGGGTTGATGGCGGTCTCGGAATGATTCTCGCCACCACCTTCGGCTCAGAGCAGATTCTTGCCTTTGGCACTGAGGAGCAGAAGAAGAAGTACCTCCCGCCACTCGCTAAGGGAGAGAAAATCTGCGCCGCCTGCTACACTGAACCGCAGGCGGGGAGTGACGTTGCAGGTATAAAGACGAGGGCTGACAAGGATGGGGATGAGTATGTCATCAACGGAACAAAGATGTTCATAACCAATGGAACAATTGCTGATTACTACATCGTTCTTGCCAGAACCGATCCAAATCCGCCGAAGAGACACCACGGCATGTCGGTATTTCTGGTTGAGAGGGACATGCCGGGAGTTCAGGCGAACAAGCTGACGAACAAGCTCGGTATAAGGGCGAGCGATACGGCTGAGGTTGTGTTTAAGAACGTCAGAGTGCCGAAGGAGAATCTCATCGGGCAGGAAGGGCAGGGGTTCTACCAGACGATGATTTTCTTCAACGTAACGAGGATTCCTGTTGCATTTCAGGCAGTGGGCATAGCTCAGGGAGCCTTCGAGCTTGCCTACCACTACGCAAGAAACAGAGAAGTTTTCGAGAAGAAGCTTGCAGAGTTCCAGGTTACGCAGGAGAAGCTTGCAAAGATGAGGACGGAGCTTGAGGCTGCTCGCTTGCTGGCATATCAGGCTGCTTACTTCCAGGACAAGATAGGAATGCCCGATCCGGGATTGACGGCAATGGCCAAATACTATACAGCCAAGGTTGCCCAGTTCATTGTGCATGAGGCCTTGCAGATTCACGGAGGTTATGGCTTCATGGGAGAGCAGCACATCAGCAGGATGTACAGGGATGCGAGAATTCTTGAAATCTACGAGGGGAC
>DAINRD010000055.1:0-1796 GCA_036742095.1 Archaeoglobus sp.
GGATTTGGTTTAGGGACACCATCGCCGTCAAAATCCCCAAGATAGCTGAAAAAGTCCGTCTGTCTCCCAAGGCGGAAGTGCCTCACTCCAACGTCGTAGAGGGCTTTGATTTCCCTTAAAACGCTTTGAGGACTCCTGAACCAGAGTTTGTGAACTCTTTCAATGCAGAAGCTGCACTTACCCCAGTAGCAACCCCTGTAAGTCTCAATCTCACAGATGACGTGGGGAAAGTCTGAGTGCTCACGAACGACTTCCGCTCCTAAAACAGCAAATTTGTCGAGGTCGAATTCTTCACCATTCAGCCTCTCAAACAGCCTCCTCTCAAAGGGAAAGTCCAAAAACTCAATCCCTGTATCCTCCAGCATCATCTTTTCCTTTCTTGAAAGCTCAAGGGTTATGGGACCAACTAACAAATTTTCACGGGCTAAATTCAACGAAAAAAGCTCTTTTTTGCTTAAAGGCTTCCCACCAAGATACTTCCCCGGCACAGCTATTCCAGCAATAATTATCGAGAGGTCAAAATTCCTCAGCTTTTGCTGAAGGCCAATATTCTCCCTTAGATAGTCTATGGTGAAGTATTTCGCCCCAATACCCAGAGATTTCAGCATTCCGTAAATGTACCTCGGATATGGAGCAATGTAAGGTGGAACCCCAAGGCAGGAAGGCTCGTCAACGTATCCATCAATTATAACAGCCTTCATCCCCTCTGTATCTTCGCGTGCCCGCCGATTATCGAGCCGCTCAGCTCTATGTTACGAATCTCGCAATCGTCATCTATTATGCTTCTCCAGAGCCTCACTCTCTTCAAAACCGTCTTGGAAAACACAACGCTCTCGCTAACGTCTGATGAATCAATCTCACAGCCCTCACCAATGTAGGCGTAAGGGCCAATTATTGATCTCCCCTTTATGACCACATCCCTCTCGATGACGACTGGCTCTATGATTTTGGCTGCCTTCGCCACCTCAACACTTTCATCAACGTGGTTATCTGTATAGAACTTGAAGGCCTCGATGTAGGAGTCCGGATTGCCCACATCATACCAGCTGCCATTGTTGAAAATGCAGCCATAAACGTCCATGTTCTCGCAGAGATAGCTTAGAAAGTCTCCGAGGTTATCGCTCCTCTCACTGCTCCTAACATAATCCACAAGAACATCTGCAACGTCCCTCGGGAAGGCGTAGATGGCTATTCCGGCGAGGGTTGACGGTGGCTTTTCAGGCTTTTCGTAGAATTTCTTCACTATTTCGCCCTCAAGCTCCGCCACACCGTAACGCCTTGCCAGCTCGTAGTCTCCAACATCGTAAAGTGCCGTTACAGGGCTCTTTTTCTCTCTGAAGAGCTCAACAAGGGGGTCGAGTTCGAAGGAGAAGATGTTGTCTCCAGCCACAACGAGAAAATCATCATCAATGCCTTCTGCAATCTGTGCCAGTGCCCTCACTGCCCCAAGCTTCTCCTCCTCACTCATCGTGTCCTCAACAACCACCTCAACCTCCTTGCCCTCGGCCCACTTCCTGAAATCCTCCTCAAATCTCCTGTTGGTGGAAAGCAGAACTGGTGAGTTGAACTTGGAAACTTTCTCAAAAACATGGTCGACAATCTTCCTTGTCCCGACAGGAAGGAGAGGTTTGGCCTTTGTCTTGGTTATAGGCCAGAGTCTCGTTGCATAGCCTCCTGCCATGATTACTACTTTCATCGATGCTGCTTGGCTGAAAAAGAATAAAAAACTTTTGAAGAACTTCAAACATGATTCTCAGGCAGATAGGGGTAATCAGGTCACCCTACAAAAGTTTTGG
>DAINRD010000055.1:1824-8946 GCA_036742095.1 Archaeoglobus sp.
CTCCAAGGCAGGGAAGATTTTCAGAGGCTGAGTCTGAAATAGTGATTTTTGAAGAGTGTGCTGAGGGTCTTCTTGGTGTGGAGAACTGCAGGTATCTTATCGTCCTTTACTGGATGGACAGGGCAAGCAGAGAGAAGTTGAGAGTTGTTCCGCCGGGAGAGGTCGAGGAGAGGGGAGTATTCTCAACACGCTCGCCCAGCAGACCCAATCCCATCGGAATGTGTGTGGTGAAGGTTGTTGAAGTTAGGGGGAACAGGCTGAGGGTAAAGTGGCTCGATGCCCTCGATGGCTCTCCGCTAATTGACATCAAGAAGTACTCTCCGGAGATTGACTGTGTGGAGCAATAACCTCCACAACCCTGAATTTCTCCACGTCAACAAGTCCCAAATCGGTGAGCTTCAGTTTTGGAATGACTGGGAGGGCGATGAAGGACAGAGTTATTATTGGCGCCCTTAAACTACAACCGAGCCTTCTTATTTCCTCTTCAACCTTCTCAAGTTTCTCAAGAACAATCTCTGCCCTCTCATCGCTTATTATTCCTCCTACCGGGAGAGGCAACTCTGCCCTGATTTCTCCATCGCTGACAGCAATTCCCCCCTGAAGCTCTATAACTCTGTTTACGGCATTGCATATGTCCTCATCTTTCACTCCTACACAGACAATGTTGTGGGCATCGTGGGCAATTGTTTGGGCAATTGCACCCCTCTTCAACCCGAAACCCCTAACATAAGCCTTCCCAATTCTCCCGCTCCCTCTGTGCCTCTCCAGAACGATTGCCTTCAAAATGTCCCTTTCAACATCCACACCATGAACTTCCTCAACTGCCTCTCCTGTCACTATCTCCCCATCGTAAACCTCAATAACCCTCACCCTCCCAGTATCAATTTCCAGCTTCTCTGGAGTTATTTTTTCAGCTCTAACAGTTCTCCTCGCCCATTCAGGATGCCTGAAGCGTCTGAACCGGGGTCTTCTACCTCCAACAAAAACCTCCTTCACCTCAAACTTTCTAAGACTTTTCAGCAGCACAATGTCCGCAAACCTTGAGGGAGCAATAAGGCCGGTGTTAATCCCAAAATACTCTGCAGGATTCAGGGTGAGCATTTGAAGGGCTTTAATCTCATCAACACCCTCTTCAATCGCCCTCCTGAAAACGTGGTCGAGGTAACCTTCAGTCACTATGTCCCTAACGCTTCTGTCCCCGTCTGTTACCAGCATTGTGTGCCTCATTCCCGCAACATCTCTGAGATTGCTGAGGTTTCTTGCTGCCGAGCCCTCTCTGACCATCACCCACATCCCCAGCCTCAGTTTCTCCCTGGCCTCATTCAAAGTTGTGCATTCGTGGTCGGAAGAGATTCCAGTTGCAGCGTAGGCGTTAAGGCTTTTCCCGCTTAACTGTGGTGCGTGACCGTCAACAAGCTTTGCAGCAGTAATTTTCTCAAGAACCTCTTCTTCTCCGCTGATAACAGCGGGAAAGTTCATCATCTCCGCAAGCCCTATCACTTCATCCAGCTCAAGAAGCTCCTTAATATCCTCAACCCCTATCTTGGCACCGGCAGTCTCAAGGGGGGATGATGGGACACATGAAGGAACCATGCAGAAGAATCTTAGTGGAGTGTGCTTTGACTCCTCAATCATCAGCTTTACACCATCCTTTCCCAGAACGTTGGCTATTTCGTGAGGGTCAGCAATGACGGCAGTCGTCCCTCTTGGAACAACCAGTCTCGCAAATTCTGAGAGAGTAAGCATGGACATCTCGATGTGAGTGTGACCATCAATCAGCCCCGGCACTGCATACAGCCCTCTACCGTCAACCTCCTCTATTCCGATGTATTTTCCAATACCAGCGATAATTCCTTCAGCTACCGCAATATCTCCTTCAAAAATCTCCTCGTTGATTAAATCAACAATCTGTACATCTTTGACAACAAGATGGGCTTTTTTATCTCCCCTCGCAACCTCAATTATCCTCTTCAGCCTTTCAACATCAGCAATCCGTGAGAACATCTCTCACGAGTTCTATATCAACTTCAAGGTCAAATTCTTCTTTCAGTGCAGTCACCGCCTCCTCTACACTCTTCGCCCCTGTTTTCTCTATCAGCTCTCTGAGTTCTTCTTTTATGCTCCATGGATATACAATCCACTTCCAGCCCTCCATTTTTGCAGCATAGTAATCGGGAACGAGCTTTGAAGTCGTCTTGTAGTCTATAACGGCCACCTTCACATCAGCGGGGGAGAGGTCTTTAACATGCTCAACAACAACCCTTACCGTATCTCCGGTGTCGGCAACATCATCAACAACCAGAACTCTCTTTCCCTTAACATCAACATTGAGTGGTTGCGTGATTTTAGCCTCCTCTTTCCTTGCAGCAACCCCCCAGTGCTCCGTCATCACGCTGTAGAGGTCTTTGATGTCGAGATAATCGCAGACAATTCTTGCAGGCACCCATCCTCCCCTTGCAATGGCAACCACAACATCAGGCTTGAAACCGCTGTCCCTTACTTTCCTGGCAAGTTCCCTGCACAGTTTTTGTATGTCATCCCATGTGTACAGAACACACTTGAACTTCACGCAGCCTTTACAAAAATTGCGTTTAAAATGTTTTCGATTGCTAATTTGAAAGCTTCAGCACGAGACCTGTTTTCCTCGCCCTCAGCATACTCAGCTCAGCCAGAATCAATAGCAAAATGAGGTAAATGGCAGTTTCAGCTACAGCAATCCCTAAGGGGTTTGGAAAGGCAGATTGGAACCCGTAGAAGGAGCGGAAGTATTCGAGGTAGTGGGTAATCGGGATTAGTAGTCCGAAAGTTCGGAAGGGCTCGGGAAGAATCGTTACGGGGTAATAGATGCCGCAGAAAATCATCACGATGGCTGTAAGTGTCCACGCAAAGATTTCTGCCCTCCTTCCAAAAACAAGAATGAGTGTGCAGTTGAAAATTCCTATCAACATACCACTCATCAAAATTCCGAGAATGAAAACAGCCATAGCAGTGGGTGGGAGGATGAGGGAAAAGCCAAAGAGCCTGCTGCTCATGGCAACGAGTATTAGCAGAGAAACAAGGCCCCTTATCGAACCAAAAATCCACGCTCCAGTCACCATTCTGTAGAAGGGTGTGGGGGTGACAATTATGTACTTCAGGCTCATGCTCCACATGTCGAGAAGCATGACATATGTGACATCAATTTGAGTTATCTGAACGACGCTGAGCGTTATAACTCCAATAAGAATAAACGCAACTGCCTCTTTCTCAAGGTAAAGAAACTCTCCAAGCAATCCGACAGAGATCAGGCTCACCAGAGGCCAGAAGAGCATTTCAAATATCGCATAAAACTCATTCTTCGTCAGAGCATAGTTTCTATACGTGAAGGCGAAAGTTTCGCTAAGCACCCTCCGCAAGCTTGATAAAGACGTCTTCAAGAGTTATCTCCTCCATTTTCACCGATTCAACCTTTACACCCTGTCTGTAAAGCTCTGCAAGGATTTCAGGCAGTTCTCTTTCAGCATCTTCCACGTAAACAACTGCGTAATCTCCATCCAGCTGATGGTGGTAGGAAAGGGTGAATTTTGAACCTTCCTTGAGTTTCAGGAGGATTCTCTCGCTCATCCTGATATACTCCTTCAGCTGCTCCGCTGTTCCCTCGGCCACGATTCTGCCGTCCTTAATGAAGGCTATCCTCTCGCAAAGCATCTCAGCCTCCCTCATGTTGTGGGTTGTCAGAATTATCGTGATATCTCTTTCCTCCTTTATCCTGAGAATCATCTCTCTTATCTTTTTTGCCATATCCGGGTCTAAATTGGCCGTTGGCTCGTCAAGAAAAACAACTTCAGGGTTGTTAAGAAAAGCCCTCGCAAGATTCACTTTCTGCTTGTTTCCAGCAGAGAGTTCGTCAAATCTTTTATTTCTGTGCTCTTCCAGCTCGAATTCTGAAATCATTCTTTCAACAACATTTCTGTCAGTAATGCCGTAGCACATTGCGTAAAAGCGTAGGCATTCGTGAACCTTCATTCCCCACGGCATTCTCACACCACTTGACATGTTTATCCTCTCTCTAACCTTCCTCGTGTTCTTGAAGGCATCCATGCCGAGAACTCTCACTCTACCCCCTGTCGGGATGAGTATGGTTGAGAGAATTGAAATTAAAGTGGTTTTGCCTGCTCCATTGGGGCCGAGAATGCCAAAAATCTCCCCCTTTTCAACCTCTAAGGATACGCCTTTTAGAGCTTCAACCCCTCTCTCCATGAAGGTTTTGTAAACCATCCACACGTCTTCGCACTCAACGGCCTTCACTTCTTGAAGTCTGATTCAGGGATTTATCTTTTTTGTAAAGTATTTAATTACTCAGGCAGAGTGGGTTTGGTGAGCGGTCCACCAGAGGATAGAGAGCTTGAGCTAACCGAGCACGTTGAGGAGCTTAGAAAGAGGCTGGTGAGAGTATGTATTGCGCTGATATTAGCCACCTCAGTCTCCTACTACATCTCCTACAGATACTTACTCGAATTCTGGTATTCTCTCGTTGGAAAAAATCCGATCTACGTTTTCTCCCCCCTTGAATGGGTTATAATAAGGCTGAGCTTCTCCATTCTTGTATCCCTCATCCTCCTCTACCCCTACATTATCTACGAGCTTTATCTATTCGCCAAGCCCGGATTGTACGAGCACGAGAGAAGGTTCCTGAAATCAATCCTCATCCCCAGTTACGGAATTTTTATTCTTGGAATGTTTTTCGCCTACAAGCTTGTCGTCCCCTTTCTTTACAGCCTTGCCCTAACTTCGTCAGCTGACCCTTACTTCTCCGCCGAAAAAACGGTTACCAATGCCTTCAAGCTCCTCATTTCCTTTGGATTTTTCTTCCAGATTCCCCTTTTCATGATTCTTTCCGACAGGTTCAGGGTGATTGAATACTCCACTTACAAAAGCTTCAGGATACCAATTTACATTCTGATTCTGATTTTTATAACGAACATGACAATGGACTTCACAGGCCTGACTCAGATAGCAAGTTTGACCCTCTTTGTAGTCATGTACGAGACGGGTTTGCTTATACTTAAACTCTTGAACTCTAAAAGATTCGGGCGTTAGACCTGCCTTATGCGGCCAAAATTCTGAAAACGTCGACTTCAGGTCGATTAAGATTATAATAATTGCACTGACGAAGATTTTCCTGCAGAATCCTGACCTTAAGGTTGTGATTTGGGTAGCTTAATAACGAAAGCTGCTCCCTTTACCTCTGAAAGTTTTATATCTCCCCCATAACTTTCTATCAGCTTCTTGACGATGTAGAGACCAAGTCCGCTTCCCCTGCCAGTTGTGAAACCCTTCTCAAAAACCTTATTCCGGATTTCTTCAGGTATGCCCCTGCCGTTGTCTCTGAAAATCACCTCGCAGTGGTCTCCTGCGTCGTTTATCTCCACACTAACTTCTGTGGCTCCTCCGTGCTTCACGGCATTTCCCAACAGATTCTCAAACACACTGTAAATCCCGTCGTTCGCTACGATTACGTCATCCCCTTTCACGTTCACTTTAACGTCGAAGCCCCTGGATACTTCCTTTATCACCTCAGAAAGTCTGTAGGGCTTCCTATCCTCTGTGGTTGAGGACTCAAGCTCTCTTATCTTGTGTATGAGCCTGACTCCGGATTCGATGCTCTCCCTAATCTTCTCAAGATACTCTGGCTTGAATTCATCTCCCATAAGTTCGCAGTACGCCTGCATCCTGGTGAAGATGTTCAGAATGTCATGGCGGAGCATGCTGTTCAGAAACCTCAGATACTCGTTTAGCGATTCCACATGCTTCTGCAACTTAACCCTTTCAGTGATGGCGGTGTAAGCCAACAAACAGTAGGGCTTTCCGTCTATCTCCGCATATCTGGCCCGAGCCTCTATCCAGTTTTCACCTTCGATTAGTGAAAAACTCCGAATCACAAGCGCAGGATCAGGATTCTTCCTTCTTTGCAGAAAAGTTTGCAGAACGTATTGCGACAGCTTCTCGTAGTCTTCGGGCGGGAAGAACTTTTCCGGGTGTTTGGTAGCCTCCTCAAAGCTGAGTCCGCTTCGCTCAAGAAGGATTTTGTTAACGTAAACTACCTGTCCTCTGGCGTTTACAATGACTATGGCAGCAGGTGCTTCGTCAACCACCTTTTTCCAGTCCATGGTTATAATTTTGATGTTTTTCCTTATGTAATTTTTCATAACTTTAACTTAAATATTATAATAAAAACGTCAAATTCCAAAATTCTAATTCAAAAAAAAACCGGGGCGTCAAACTTAATTGTCTCCTTAAAAAGTAGTTTCATGAGGGTGAAACTCTACGGTCTTGAAGGAAAGGCGTACCTAAAGGATGGGAGTGTAGTACACGTCCGGCCGGTCAGAGAAGAAGATTACGGGGCTCTGAAAGATTTGTACCTCTCTCTATCAGAAGAATCGCTTCAAATGAGGTTTTCCTACTCACCCACCGAAGAGGAAGTTTGCAGCATCGTCGAATCCTTTATGAAATGTGATGACAGGCAGTTTGGAATCGTGGCAGTTTTCGGTGACAGGATATTAGGGCATGCTGTCTACAGGAAAACCGGTGAGGAAACTGCTGACGTTGGGTTTGTTGTGAGAGAGGAATTTCATGGAAAAGGGGTAGGGACAATACTTCTTGGGGCAATTGCAGAGATTGCCGAGAAAAAAGGAATTAAGGTTTTCGAGGGTGATGTGAGGGCAGACAACTACAAGATTCTGGAGGTGTTCAGGGATTCTGGATTTCCCGTAGAGATAACTCCTTTGGAGGGTAAAATCAGGGTCAGAATGTCAACCTCAGTGACGGAGGGTGTTTTGGAATATTTTGAAAAAAGAGAAAAAATTTCAACCTTCAACGCCTTGAAGAACTTCTTCAACCCGGAATCGGTGGCCGTAATTGGTGCTTCAAGAGAGGTTGAAAAGGTGGGTGGAAGGACGTTCTACAATCTTCTGACTTACAGGTTCAATGGCGTGGTTTACCCAGTCAACAGACACGCCAAGGCAATAATGGGAGTTAGAGCTTATCCATCCATCTCCGATGTTCCGGATAGTGTTGACCTCGCTGTAATCTCTGTTCCCGTCAAATACGCGCTGGAGGTAGCAGAAGAGTGCGGGAAGAAAG
>DAINRD010000056.1:0-8884 GCA_036742095.1 Archaeoglobus sp.
AGAAGGTAAGCTTCCTTGCCGGCATTTCATTTTTACCTCAAAAAAAAAAAAATAAAAAAGTTGTTAGGCATTTGCAGAATTTGCGTTAGGCGTTCTTGGGCCATTCTCAGGCATCCCACCGCACGGCATCTTCGGAGGCATTCCCTCCTTCATGACTCCAGCATCCTCCAATATTCCCCTGAACTCCTCCATGATTTCTCTCAGCTCTTCCATGGTCGTAGCACTGCTTACCTTCTCCTTCAGCGATTCAAGCTCGCTTACCGCCTCACTGTTTCCGCTGCTTTCCAGCCTCTCAATAGCCATGTCAATTTTTCTAAGCGTCATGTCCTTAGCTCTCTCCAAAGCATGCTCCTCCATCACGCTTTTCAGCTCATCCGCCGAATCTGCGTTTTCAACGTCCTCCTTCAGCTTCTGAAGATCCTCTAACCTCTCTTCAAGGTGACTTAGAATCTTCGCCTTCATATCCTCAAAGTTGCTCTCGTTTATTTCCAGCTTTGGCATCAATGGGCGAAAGCCGTGGGCAGATGCTGCAACGACTCCAACCACAACCAGAGCCAGCAACGCCACCAGCACTTTTCTCATTCCATCACCCCCACGGTCTCTGTAATTTTTAGGAAATTAGGCTATAAAAGCGGGAAGAAAGGAAAATGTGCATCAAAAGTCCATTCTCTTTATAAACTTCCCCGTCAATTTGAGCTCATGCCACCACCGATGACACCACCCAAGCTACCGCCGCTGGAGTTCATCGCAGCTGAAGCCCTCTACTCATCGATAATTTTCTTAATCTGCTTTTTGATTTACTACAGGCTGAGGGAGGTTTACAAGCTTTCCGACTACAGGGGATTTCACTTCTTCTCAAACACCTTCCTCTTCCTCGGCCTCGCCTACTTCCTGAGGTTCGTTGTTCTCCTGCTCTCTGCATCAGGAGTGATGTTTGAGGAAGTCAGTCTGGAAGGATTGAGGGGGATTATGGCCTTCAGCATGGCCTTTCTCGCCTACTCAGGATCAGCTGCCATCCTTTACACAATTTACAGCCTTCTCTGGAGGTGGCTGGAGAAGTTTCCGGGCGAAGTTGTGATAAACGGACTTGCTCTGGTAATCGCCCTCACTTCCCTCCTTTCGAGGATGCTCCTCGTCTTCCTGATTTCACAGCTTGCGCTTGTTTTCCTGCTCGTTGCTGCGATATTCGTTAATTACAGCCATTTCCGACATGAGAGCAGGGCGAAGAGAACTTATCCCCTCTACATCCTGCTTTTCGTCTTCTGGCTGCTCAACATATCCCTGACCTTCAGATTTCTGCCGTTAGAGTTCAGATTAGCCATCTACACTCTTTCGGTTGCGGTAATCCTCATAATCGCATACAGAGTGCTCAGAAAGCTCTGAGGTGGTCAAATGACGAGGAGAGACAGGCTGGAAATCATTTACGACATTCTCTCAATCATAAGGAAGCACGGCAACTCCATTCTCCCCACACCTTTGCTGCGATTCTCAAACCTCTCAACGCAGAACTTCAACCGCTATATGGATGAACTGGTTAAGAAGGGGCTTGTGAGAGAGATTCAGGACGAAAGCGGGGAGAGGTATTACTCCCTAACCGATAAAGGCTTCAGGTTTCTGGAGAAGTATCAGAAGATAAGGGAGTTCATAGAGGAGTTCGGACTTTAGCTCCACGAGTAAGACAGGGGACGTTTCGGTTTAAGCTGTGAAATGTCTGTTGATTCCAGCGACAATTTCGTAGTAGAATCCAAGGTTCTTTGTAGCTGAATGACCTAGAAATCTCCTTTCGTTTTTATTAGCTCTGCCTCTTTCAAGTTTATCTGCTTTTTGTGTAGCGTTGTTGACGTCTCTATAAACTGCAAGGAAATAAATGTAAATTTAATATTTTACTCAGACAACAAATTGGCCTTTCCGGAAGCTCTAATTTTAACCCTTGAAATCAGGGAGGCAAAGACCGCTGCCCCAAATCCGTTGTCAATGTTCACCACCGCCACACCTGAGGAGCAGCTCTGGAGCATTGCGAAAAGCGTCGTAATCCCGCCGAGATTCACTCCGTAACCCACTGATGTTGGGACTGCTATAATCGGAACATCAACGAGCCCCGCGATAACTGATGGCAAAGCCCCCTCCATTCCTGCCACAACAATCGCACTGTCCACTCTCTCTTCCCTTATTTTCTTCACCGGCACAACTATGCGGTGGAGCCCTGCAACACCCACATCGTAAAATCTCAGAACCTCAAGACCGAGGAACTCCGCTGTTACTGCAGCCTCCTCAGCAACGGGGATGTCAGATGTTCCGGCAGTGAGAATGGCAACCTTTCCGACGCTGGTAGCAATCGGTTTCCCCACTATGGCAATTCTGCCCCTCACGTTAATCGTTACCTCTTTAAAGCTTTTCAGGGCCCCCATCTGCTCCTTGCTGAGTCTCGTGACGAGAGTGGATTTCCCCTCTTCGATGAAGCGTTTGACTATCTTCACCAGGTCCTCGACGCTCTTCCCTTCTGCAAAAACTGCCTCAGGCTTTCCAGCCCTCTCGAACCTTTCGAAATCCAGATTTGCCAGATTTTCTAAATCATCTGTCCTCTTCATGGTACTCCTGAATGGACTTTACAACCATCTTCTTCGACTTCACAGCCTCAATTGCTCTCACCGCTGCCAGTGCCCCTGCCATCGTGGTGATGTGGGCGATGCCGTAGTCAACAGCAGCCCTCCTTATCATGTAGCCCTCCGTCCTCCCTCTTTTGCCTGATGGCGTGTTGATGATTAAATCAACCTGCCCGTTCACGATGGCATCGAGAATGTTGGGTCTCCCCTGACTTATTTTCAGCACAAGCTCAGCTTCAATGCCGTTCGCAACCAGATAGTCCCTCGTTCCGTCAGTTGCGATTATCCTGAATCCAAGCTCCTTGAACTTTCTGGCCAGATAGAGCAGCTTGTCGTTCTTGTCCTTCCTCCTGACGCTGATGAAAACCGTCCCTTCCAAAGGCAGCTTCATTCCCGCAGCCAGCTCAGCCTTGTAGTAGGCAAGCCCGAAGTCGTAGTCTATGCCCATGACCTCTCCCGTTGACTTCATCTCAGGCCCAAGAACAGGGTCAACGCCGGGAAGCTTTATGAAGGGGAACACCGCTTCCTTCACCGCAACGTGCTTCAGCCTGAGCTTCTCCTTAACTCCGAGCTCTCTCAGCTTCTTGCCCATCATAAGCTTGGCAGCAATCTTTGCCAAGGGGATGCCGGTAGCCTTGCTCACGAAGGGAACAGTTCTGCTTGCTCTTGGGTTTGCTTCAAGAACGTATACCTTCCCGTCTTTAACTGCATACTGAATGTTTATCAGCCCAACAACGTTGAGGGCGAGGGCGAGTTTTCTTGAATACTCGACTATGGTGTTTATTGTCGCTTCATCCAGCGAAACTGGTGGCAAAACACATGCAGAGTCGCCGCTGTGAACTCCAGCCTCCTCTATGTGCTCCATTACCCCTCCAATCACCACTTCCTCTCCATCGCAGAGGGCATCGACCTCCACCTCAATGGCATCCTCAAGGAACTTGTCGATCAGAATGGGCTTCTCAGGGCTGACCTCCAAGGCCTCTGTGATGTACCTCTCAAGCGTCTCCTCGTCGTAGACAATCTCCATTGCTCTCCCGCCAAGAACATAACTCGGTCTTACAAGCACAGGGAATCCTATCTTCCTCGCAATCTCCTTGGCCTCCTCAAGGCTGTGGGCGATTCCGTTTTCAGGCTGCGGGATGTTTAACTTTTTCAGCAGCTCGGCAAACCTCTCCCTGTCTTCAGCGATGTCAATGGAGTCAACTGATGTGCCCAGAATCCTTGCCCCGCTATCCTCAAGCTCTCTCGCTATGTTGAGCGGCGTTTGCCCGCCAAACTGCACTATAACTCCCTCAGGCTGCTCGTTTTCGTAGATGTTCATGACATCTTCATGGGTTATTGGCTCAAAGTATAGCCTGTCAGAGGTGTCGTAGTCGGTTGAGACTGTCTCAGGGTTGCAGTTGACCATTATCGTCTCGTATCCTTCATCCTTCAGGCTGAAGACAGCATGTACGCAGCAGTAGTCGAACTCGATGCCCTGCCCTATTCTGTTCGGCCCGGCTCCGAGAATCATGACCTTCTTTCTCTCACTCATCAATGCCTCGTTCTCGTCTTCGTAGGTGGAGTAGTAGTAGGGCGTTTTGGCCTCGAATTCAGCGGCGCAGGTATCAACCATCTTGTAAACTGCCCTCAGCCCCTTGCCCTTTCTGACTCTCCTAACCTCCCTCTCAGTGGTGTTGAAAATCGCTGCAAGCTGCCTGTCGGAGTAGCCCAGCTCCTTAGCCTTTTTCAGAATCTCCTTCGGGACTTCTTCAATGCTCATCCTCTCTGCAATCTGCTTTAGCTGCTCCTCGAACTCAACGAGGTTCTTTATCTTGTCTATAAACCACGGGTCAATCTTTGTGAGCTCGTAAACCTCCTCAACGCTCATTCCCTTCTGCAGCGCATAGCGGATGTAGAAGACTCTGCTTGCATTGGGATACCTCAGTCTGTCCCTTATCTCCTCCATCGTCACCTCTTTATCCTTTCCATCGCATCCCAGTCCATATCTGCCTATTTCGAGGCTTCTTATCGCCTTCTGAAGTGCCTCCTCGAAAGTTCTGCCGACTGCCATTACCTCTCCCACGCTCTTCATCTGAGTGCCCAGCACTGGATCGGCAGTCGGGAACTTGTCGAAGGCGAATCTGGGTATTTTGACCACAACGTAGTCAATGGTCGGCTCGAAGCTGGCCGGGGTTTCCTTTGTTATGTCGTTCGGTATCTCATCGAGGGTGTAGCCGACGGCAAGTTTAGCGGCAATCTTGGCTATCGGGAAGCCAGTTGCTTTTGAGGCCAAGGCTGAGGACCTGCTAACTCTCGGGTTCATTTCTATGGCAACAACTCTGCCGTTTTCGGGATGGACGGCAAACTGGATGTTGCTTCCTCCAGTTTCAACACCAATCTCCCTGATGATTTTGATTGCCGCATCTCTCAGATACTGGTACTCAACGTCCGTCAGCGTTTGGGCGGGAGCGACGGTGATGCTGTCTCCCGTGTGGACTCCCATTGGGTCGAAGTTTTCTATGGAGCAGATTATGACGACGTTATCCGCCAGATCTCTCATAACTTCCAGCTCGAACTCCTTCCAGCCCAGCACTCCCTCCTCAATCAGTACCTGACCTATCATTGACATCTTGATGCCCTTTGCCGCTATCTCCCTCAGCTCCTCCCTGTTGTAGGCTATTCCACCTCCTGTACCTCCGAGAGTGAAGGCTGGTCTCACAACGACGGGATAGCCGATCTCATCGGCAATTGCTAAAGCTTCGCTGACGTCGTGGGCAATGTCACTTCTCGGTACCTCAAGACCGATCTTTTCCATTGCCTCCTTGAAAAGCTCCCTGTCCTCAGCTTTCTTTATCGCTTCAAACTTCGCTCCAATGAGCTCAACTCCGTATCTGTCCAGAACGCCCATTTCAGTGAGCTGCACAGCAAGGTTCAGGGCAGTCTGCCCGCCAAGGGTTGGGAGAAGGGCGTCTGGAGTTTCCCTCTCTATGATTTTCGCCACAATTTCAGCATCCAGCGGTTCGATGTAAACTCTGTCCGCCATCTCCGGGTCGGTCATTATGGTCGCTGGATTTGAGTTTACGAGAACAACCTCGTAGCCCTCTTCTCTCAAAGCCTTGCACGCCTGACTTCCTGAGTAGTCAAACTCCGCAGCCTGCCCTATGACAATCGGCCCGCTCCCTATGACCATGATTTTCCTTATATCCTCCCTTTTCGGCATTAACCATCACCTGTATTCTCTCAGCATGTCCACATACCTGTCGAAGAAGAAGTAGGTGTCATGGGGCCCCGGCCCCGCTTCGGGGTGATACTGAACGGTTATGAGTGGAAAATCTTTGTGAACCATCCCCTCAACCGTGTGGTCGTTCAGGTTGATTTGGGTTACCTCAAACTCCTTGGGGAGGGTTTTTGTGTCGACGGCAAAGTTGTGGTTCTGGCTGGAGATGAAAACCCTCCCCGTCTCAAAATCCTTTACGGGCTGGTTGCTGCCGTGGTGGCCGAACTTGAGCTTGAAGGTTTTGGCTCCAAGAGCAAGGGCTGTGAGCTGATGGCCCAAGCAAATGCCCGCCATCGGTATTTGCCCGGCGAGCTTCCTTATCGTCTCGATTGTGGGCTTAACCCTTGCCGGATCCCCGGGCCCGTTGGAGATGAAAACTCCGTCTGGATTAATCTCCCTAATCTTTTCTGCAGGAAAATCGTAGGGAACGACTGTGAGATTCACGCCCCTCTTCAGCAGCTGCCTCGCTATGCTCATCTTAACCCCACAATCAACAAGCACGACCTCCAGATCCCCTTCAGACTCAAACCTTCTCGGCTCCTTCACGCATACCTTATCCACCAGATCGATATCGCTTATGAAGGGCTGCTCAACCGCCTTTCTGACAAGCTTCTCCCTGTCAACGTCCCCTATGCCGATGGCTGCCTTCATTGAGCCGTAAATTCTGATTTTTCTGGTGAGCATTCTTGTGTCAACCCCCTCTATTCCCGGAACGTCGTACTGCTTCAGCAGCTCATCCACGCTCATCTCGCTTCTCCAGTTGCTCGGCTTTCTGCATAGCTCCTTTACAACGAATCCCTCAACCTTGACTCCGTCGCTCTCAAAATCCTCTCTGTTTACACCATAATTGCCTATGAGCGGGTAGGTCATCATCAGAATCTGCCCCTTGTAGCTTGGGTCGGTTAGGGCTTCAACGTAGCCCGTCATGGAGGTGCAGAAGACTATTTCGCCCAATCCGTCTCTTTCCGCCCCGAAAGCCTTACCTTCGAGAAACGTTCCATCCTCCAGAGCCAGAGCAGCTTTCATTCCAGCACCTCTTTAAGCTGAGAAACCACCTCCTTAAGCTTTGGGGCATCGAAAAGCTTCCTGCCAGTTACCTCGTTGCAGAAAGCTCTGTAAAGGTTGGAAACTCCCTCTCTAATTTCAGCGGGAAGTGGGGGTGGTGAGCCCACAGCTTCCCTCCATCCCTCCTGCCCCTTAAGCTGCCTGACTTTATCATACCACTCCGTTTTGCGGTAGTACTTCCTCAAAAACTCCTTGCTCACCTCAAAGCCGTCAAAGCTGAACCTGCACTCGTCAGGCGTGCCGACAGCATCAACAACCATGAGGTTTCTTTCATCGTCAAGGGCGACCTCAATCTTTCCGTCCTCGTTTATCAGCCCCGCTTTTGAAACTTCCCTCGTTATGACATCATCAACCTTAACAACAAGCTCCTTTAAAGCCTCAAACTCCTCATCGCTCAACCCAGAAATTTCCTTAGCTTCAGAATGGCTCAGATAGCGGTCAATATCCTCAAGTTTCGTGCTGAAATCCACAATTGGTCTTTCAAGCCTCATGCCAGCTTCAATCTTTGTAAGGCCAAAATCCTCTGGCTTTGCTTCTCCACTCTCAATTCTCCTCAGCAGTGAGGAGCCTTCTGGTATGCTGTTGCGATATATTATCTCAAGCGGAACGAGGAAGTTCCCCTTCAAGGTTTTGAAGATGCCGTAATCCCCGTTTTTCGGTTTAATAACTCTCACGAGCTTAACTTCCATCTCGTTTACAGCATTCTCGACCTCGTCGAACCTCCTCGCTTTCCCCCCTTCAACCAGACCGATGTAATGAGTGGCTATGCCAGTCTCCTCAAGCTTTTCGAAGAAGTAGGCTGTGACCATGCAGAGAGCCTTTCCCTTGTCCTCTATCTTGTCTGGCATCTCCCCGTAGTCGAAAACGGAGTAGCGGTTTGAGAAGATGAACCTTCCGAGTCCGGGCTTATCTGCAGGTTCTTTGAGAACTACCAAATCCTTAACACTCCCCATCCAATCACCTCAGTTCCTCATCCGCTTTATAAATTTCTCTCCTCTTGTTCTCCTGGAACTGGACAACTTTCTCCCTGACCCCCTCATCCTTCAGAGCGAAAATCTTTGCAACCGCTAAGGCAGAGACTTTCTCGGCTATCTTCTTTGAGTAATCCAGGTCAGATTTCGACCCCATAATTATTACCGCCTTCATCCACTCACCCCTTCGAAATGGCCTCAACAACTTTGTCGTAGGCCTCAAGCAGTTCCTTAAGCTCAGGAACTGAGACATAATATAACTTTCTCGGTGGGTCCTCTCTCACTTTAACCAGCCCCAAATCATAGAGCAGCTTCAAATGCTTGGAAGCGCTGTACTTCCCGATTCCAAGCCTCTCTGAAATCTCGGTGACGCTCAGCTCTCCTGAATCCATTATTGTCTTTAAAATCCTCCTTCTAATCCTCGCCCTGAGGGCTCTCGCAAGCTTCTCATCAGGCATTGTAAGGTTGCGCAATGGTGCAACATTTAAAAGTTTCTTCAATTCATACTTCCCGGAATCTCCAAGACAAAGTGGCTGGCTTTGTGCTGATTAGCTCAATTCTCCCACCATACCTCTCCACCAGCCTCCTCACTATGTAAAGTCCAAGCCCACTGCTGCGTGTACTGAACCTCTGTGCAATTTAGTGAGGGGACCATGGAGTCTGAAATGTATGCGATTTCACATATTTTTCAAAATTACTACACCTTAATCCTTCTCGCCCCGCGAATGAAAAAAAGCGGTTAAAAGAACGGCAATCAGGAATATCCAGCCAGCTAAGCCAAATACCAATCCCGACAACTTAAGAAGGTGCAGTGTCCCAAAAAATCCATTTCACCTCTTTACGTGTTTATACCTTAGCAACCATAAGAGCGGGGATACAAGGAAGAAAGATACGGGAAGAAGGCACTATTCCAAACAGTATCGGAAGATTGAAACGACTGACGAGGAAATAAACCGAAGTATATCCATTCTGCTTCTGGAATAAAG
>DAINRD010000057.1:0-8845 GCA_036742095.1 Archaeoglobus sp.
GAGCTTACGGAGGAGGTAAAAACTTTAAGTGTGAAAAGATTGGAAGAACTTTCCTTTGAGGTTTCATCCCTGAGAGCCGACTTTTTCACGAGGTACATGAAGTTCAAAGACGATGTAGAGGATGTGTTCTCATCAATTTCGAGGGCGAGCAGCATATCAGTTTTCCTTGGAGGTTTGCTGGAAGAGCAGATTGATGAGCTCAGACACCAGCTTGAAACAATCAGCTACTTTGAGTCCAGATTCGAGCAAACGCTCAATGGTGTCAGGGATGTTCTGGATGTTGTGCACCTTCGCCTTGAGATGTTAAGGGGTAAAGAAAACCTTGAATTGCAGAAAAGAACCTCTGCCCTGCAGGCTGCTGCGGCAATCATAGAGTTTGTTGCAGTTTTCTACTATACTCTTAAAATATGGGAGAGCTTTCTCCCCGTTGAAGAAATGCCAAAATGGCTTTCCTTCTCACTGCTGACTTTCTTCACAACAGCGGTTGTTGTTTATACTGAGACTCTTGGAGAATACATCAGAGAGCGCAGGGTGTCTCTGAAATTTGCCTTACTCACAATAGTCCTCATTGGGGCAGTAATTTTGATGATTGTGCTTCCTATTCTTTTTTCAGCAGCCTCACAACTTTCAGGCGGTCATTGAGCAGCCTAATATGTTCTCTTTCCTGAGATATCAGAAAGTCGAGTAGTTCGGCCGTATCAGGGTCAGCATCCTTCTTCATTTCAAGATAAGTTTCAATGGCATCCTTTTCCATCTCTATTGCCTTGATAAGAATCTCCTCAGGGGTCATGGTTTCAGTTTGGGTTTAAAGATAAAAAAATCACGGTTCAATCTTTTCCACCACTATCCTTTCGCCATCCTTTACTCCCTTTAAATCCTCCATATTCCCCTTTATCTTCCCAATGACGTTCACAGCACTTGCAGGTCTGATTTTGTCATCGCTTATTGGTGTTTTTCCGAAAAAGAGGCATATAGCCTTACCCGGAATCCAGTAAGCCACATCTCCCAGTTCAACAACATCCTTTGAGTTCTCTTCCTTCGTAACCACCACATCTGTGGAGAAATAAATCTCATCTCCCCACCTGTTTGCTGAAGAGCTAATTGGCAAGGCGGCGGCAATAGCCTTTACAGTTTCAGGAGCCCAATCTTCGTAAAGCTCAATCTCGCAATCAACTTCTCCAGCCCTGACTTTCAGTCTCACCCAACCACCTCTCTAACCCACTTCACAACTCTCTCGACTCTCTCCAAAGCTGTGCCGAGGTAGTTCTCCGGCCTCAGAATGTCTCTCAGTTCATGTTCGCTAAAATACTTCATAACTCTCTCATCTTTGACAAGCTCCTCAAAGAGTGTTGTATTGTTCTGGTAAGCTCTCATTGCAGCCTGTCTGAGAATTTCATGTGCCTCCTGCCTGCTCACACCCCTCTTTGTCATCTCAATCATCACCGCCTCGCTCAGGTTAAGCCCCTTCTGCATTTCCAGATTTCTTCTGATGTTTTCAGGGTTGAGACCCATGGAGCCAACAACCTTTATCATTTTTGTCAGAATGTGGTCTGCAAGAATCGTCGCCTCTAAAAGGGTTATTCTCTCTGCCGAGGAGTTTGTCAGGTCTCTCTCTTCCCAGAGGATGGCTGATTGATGTTGTGGTTCAACAAAACCCCTGACAACCCTCGCCAGCCCGCAGATGTTCTCGCTGTCTATGGGGTTTCTTTTGTGGGGCATGGTTGAGCTTCCAACCTGTTTCGCCTCAAATTTCTCCATAACCTCTCCCACCTCAGCCCTCTGCAGCACCCTGAAGTTCAGAGCAATCTTTTCAAGCGTTGTGGCGAGATTGGCCAGAAACTCGATGTATTCACAGTAGATATCCCTTGGAATTATCTGGCTCGATATCAGGGCTGGCTTTAAGTTCAGAAGTCTCATGACCTCCTCCTCAATCTCAAGGCCCTCACTCCCAAAAGCTGCCTGCGTTCCCACTGCACCGCTCATCTGCCCCACAAGCAACCTCTCTTTTAGCTGCTGAAGCCTGACGTAGTGCCTTGCAACCTCCGCCGCCCAAATGGCAAATCTGAAGCCGTAGGTTGTTGGCAAAGCCGCCTGCCCGTGGGTTCTGCCGAGGCAGACAACGTTCTTGTACTCCTCAGCCTTTTCTGCAAGCATTCTGGCGAGCTTCTTCAGCTTGATTTCAAAAATCTTGACCGTATCTCTCAGCTGGAGAGCTGTAGCGGTGTCAATGATGTCGTTGGATGTTGCACCAAAGTGAACCCATTTACAACCAGTAGCCTCCGTGATTGCCTTAACAAGGGCCATAATGTCGTGTTTAATCTCATTTTCTATCTCCTTTACTCTCTCAGGGGTTACTGCATAGGCTTTTTTCTTCGCCTCCCTCACCTCATCTTCACTCAGGTAACCTTTCTTTGCAAGGGCTCTTAGAAGGGCCATCTCTACTCTAACCATCCTTTTGATCTTGCTCTCCTCACTCCAGATTCGCTTCATCTCTGGAGTACCGTAGCGGTAATCGATGGGATGCACTATCATGGTACGATTTTTGTTGGAAGGGGATAAAAGCTTAGGGGTTGAGCGGGAAGACCAGAAAGTGGGTGTTATGAAGGATGAAGTCGAGCTTAAAAATTGAAGAAACTTGAAAAATCTGCCAGTCCAGATAGGCAGTCCAGTAACTAACGCAGTAACGAGAGGATGAATTCCGAAATTTTCTCTACTTCACTCCTCCTGAACCACGTGTATCCCTCAATCCTCTCGTCACACACAACTGCAAGAATTCTCCCCTGCTCGAAATGCTTTACCTCCTCTGGCTTTTTAACCACCACAATCCTGTCCTTTCCTGCCTTGCTGAAACCCTCGGTAATGACGAGGTCGTAATCGCTCAGGTACCTCTCGTAAATCCAGTCCAGATTATTCCCCTCTTCTTCATTCACTCTCCTGATAAAGGCGAGCTTCACGGGAGAAGCTATCAACACATCCGCCCCGCTGTTGTAAATCTTCCAGGAGTCCTTCCCCTCCTTGTCGATTTCAAAGTCACCGTGTGCATGTCTTTTAACCACTGCCACCCTCAGTCCTTTCTCTCTCAGAACGGGTATAATCCTGGTTATTAACGTCGTCTTCCCACTGTCTGAGGTGCCGACAATGCTCAGAAGCATAACTTCTGAAGTCTTCAAGAGTTTTTAACTTTTGTTTCGAATGCAGTCATTTAAGACTTCATTTTCAAAAAGCTCAGGATTCTTGAGGGGCAAAAAATTTATTATATTGCTGGAGATTTTGTCGCATGGAGTTTAGAGTGGGAGAGGCACTTATAGGAGAGGGTTTTGAAGTCGCTCACGTTGATCTTATAATCGGCACAAAGGATAGTCCTGCTGGAACTGCTTTTGCAAACGCCCTCGCAACTTTATCAGCAGGCCACACGCCCCTGCTTGCAGTCCTGAGACCCAACCTGATTACCAAGCCGCCTGCAGTGATTATTCCCAAGGTTACAGTAAAGGACATGTCTCAAGCCGAGCTAATCTTCGGACCAGCACAGGCAGCGGTTGCTAAAGCTGTTGCTGATGCGGTTGAGGAAGGAATAATCCCCAAGGAGAAGGCTGAAGATTACGTGATTATTGCGAGCGTTTTCATACACCCCATGGCAAGGAACAAGCACAAGATTTACTACTACAACTACGGAGCAACAAAGCTGGCTATAAAGAGGGCCATGCAGGGATTCCCTGACGTTGATACGGTTATGTACGAGAAAGACCGCAGCTTCCACCCCTTCGTTGGGAGGAAGCTCACAAAGTTGTGGGACCCGCCCTATCTGCAGATTGCCATTGACATTCCAGACCTGAACGAAGTTCTGAAAGTTCTTGAGCAAATTCCTGACAGCGACCACATTATATTCGAAGTGGGAACTCCCCTCGCCAAGAGATACGGCAGCGAGGTGATACTTAAACTCAGAGAAGTAAAGCCCGATGCCTTCTACATCCTCGACCTTAAAACGCTGGATGTTGGAAATCTTGAGGCAAGAATGGCAGCGGATGCTACAGCAAATGCTGTAGTAATCTCAGGGCTCGCACCCATCAGCACAATAGTAAAGGGAATCAGAGAGGCTGAAAAAACCGGAATACTCAGCTACGTTGATATGATGAACGTGGAAGACCCCATAAAGAGGCTGGCTGGGGAGATCAAAAAGAAATACGATGTTCTCGTAGCTGTTGCTGGAGGAATTAGACCGGAGAACGTTGAGGAAGTTATAAGGGCTGGAGCAGACATAGTGGTGGTTGGAAGGGCCGTCACGAAGGCGAGAGATGTAGAGGGTGCTGTGAGAAATTTCATGAGGCACATGAAACCTGACACAGACCAGTTCCGCATAATGACGGACTTCTGAGGTGGAAAATGGGAGTCATAATAATAAATTTTAAGGCCTACCGGGAGGGATTTGGAAAGAGAGCTTTGCAGCTTGCAAAAATCGCTGAAAACGTAGCCTCGAGGTGTGACGAATACATTGGCATAGCCGTCTCCTTCCTTGACCTTCCAGTTCTGGTGAAGGAAGTCAGCATTGACGTTTATGCCCAGCATGTTGATGCTGTGGGCTTTGGAAGTCATACTGGCAGAATAAACGCTGAGATGATTGCTGAATACGGGGCAAAGGGGAGCCTTATCAATCACTCTGAAAGGCGATTGAGGCTTGCAGACATCGAGTACAACGTGGAGGTATTGAGAAAGCTTGGCTTAACTTCTGTCGTATGCACGAACAATGTTCCGACTACGGCTGCAGCTGCAGCTCTGAATCCTGACTTTGTTGCCGTTGAACCTCCTGAGCTCATTGGAAGCGGGATACCTGTCAGCAAGGCTGAGCCGGAGGTAGTTGAGAACTCCGTCAAAGCTGCCAGGTCTGTGAACAGTAACGTTAGGGTGCTTTGCGGAGCAGGAATAACAACCCACGAGGACTACGTGAAGGCCTTGGAACTTGGAGCAGAGGGAGTGCTACTGGCAAGTGGGGTGGTAAAGGCTGAAGACCAGAAGAGGGCTCTTGAGGAGCTGGTAGGCCTTATTTAATTAAAAGTCTCTATAAAGTTCTCTCTTGGCCTTTTTAAACTCTTTTTTCCCCTTCCTCTTCCTTGGCATGTCGTTGAGCAGCTCCTCGAGCTCCTCGTCTGTAACAGGCTTTATGTCCTCGAAATAATCCTTAAACTTTTTCACCCGCTTCATATCCAAATCTGGTTATTGATTGTAATCACTGGTATATATTTTTAGCGTTGAAGGAAGGGCAGCAATTCCAATAAAATTAAAATAGTAATTACTTTCAAAAATCAATATGCTTGGTGTGGAAGGTAAAAGCATAACAGAAATTGAGGGGAAAGAGATAAACAGGGTCTGGCTAAAGCACTACGATGAAGGAGTTAGGCCGAACATTGACTACCCGGAAATTCCGCTGTACCAGCTTCTGGAGGATACGTCGAAAAAGTATCCTGACAAGACGGCGCTTGTTTTCTTCGGAAAGAAAATAACGTATAGAGAGCTTGATGAAATTAGTGACAGAATCGCCGCCTTTCTCAAAAATCTCGGCGTTGGTAAGGGTTCAAGGGTTATAGTTGATTTGCCCAACACGCCCCACTACGTTGCAGCATACTTTGGAATACTCAAAACCGGAGCAACTGTTGTGCAGTGCAACCCCCTTTACACAGAGAGGGAAATCAGGTACATACAGGAGAACAGTGAGGCTGAGTACGGGTTCTTCGTGGAGTTTGTATATCCGAGAATAAAGGGCCTTATTGCTGAAGGTAAGTTGAAAAAAGCAGTAATCTGTAAAATCGAGGATTATCTCCCCTTCCCTCTCAACCTTCTGTATCCGTTAAAGAAGGAAAAGGTAAAGATAGAGAAGTCTGAGAGGGTCGTTTACTGGAAGGATGTTTTGAAAACACCACCAACAAAGGAAAGACCCGAAATTAATCCCAAGGAGGACGTGGCAATCTTCCTGTACACCGGAGGTACAACTGGAGTTCCCAAAGCGGTGATGTCAACACATTTCAATCTTGTTGCCAATGTTTACCAGACCCTTGAATGGGTCATTGACAGAACGCCTGATGATGTCTTTATTGGAGTGTTGCCCTACTTCCACAGTTTTGGAATGACAACGTCAATGAACGCTCCCATCGCCAACGGCTCGACTATCGTCTTGATTCCCGATCCCAGAGACATCAAGAGGATACTGGAAAGCATCCAGAAATACAGGGCTACAATTTTCTGCGGTGTTCCGACGATGTATGCGGCAATAATCAACCACCCCGATGTGAAGAAGTACGATTTGAGCTCGGTGAAGGCCTGTATCAGCGGTGCTGCACCACTGCCGGTTGAGGTTAAGAGGAGATTTGAGGATATTACGGGAGGTAAGCTGGTTGAGGGCTACGGTTTGAGTGAAACCTCTCCCGTCGCACTTGGCAACCCTGTTTACGGCCTCAACAAGGAGGGCAGCATAGGCATACCCTTCCCGGACACCTATGCTCTCGTTATTGACGATGAGGGCAAGGTTCTGCCAGCGGGAGAGGTGGGAGAGATAGTCATCAAGGGCCCGCAGGTCATGAAGGGCTACTACAAGATGGAGGAGGAGACGAAGAAGGTTCTCGTTAACGGCTGGCTGCTTACTGGAGACATGGCAAAGATGGATGAGGACGGCTACTTCTACATCGTTGACAGGAAGAAGGACATGATAATCGCGGGAGGTTACAACATCTATCCGAGAGAGGTTGAGGAAGTGCTTTACGAGCACCCTGCTGTTGCGGAGGCCGCTGTTGTTGGAGTGCCAGACCCATACAGGGGTGAAACTGTAAAGGCTTACATCGTTCTGAAGCCAGAATACAAGGGAAAGGTGACCGAGCAGGAGATAATTCAGTTCTGCAAGGAGAGATTGGCTGCATACAAGGTTCCCAAGCTCGTCGAGTTCAGGGACGAGTTACCAAAGTCCGCAGTGGGTAAAATCCTGAGGAGAGTTTTAAGGGATGAAGAAGTTAAAAAATCTGCTTAATTTTTTATCCCTCCTCTTTTTTATTCCTCTTCTTCCTCCTTCTCCGCCTCCTTTTCTTCCTCTTTGCCGTAAACGGACTCATAAACAAGCTCTATGACGTCAAGGACCTGTATCCTGTCATCCAGCTTTTCTGTCTTCACCCCATCTTCCAGCATGATCATGCAGAACGGGCATGCTACTGCCAGAACCTCTGCACCAGTCTCTGCCGCCTCCCTCGCTCTGATGTTGTTGGGCCTGTCCTCTCCCGGATACTCCCTAACAAGGTTTCCACCGCCTGCACCGCAGCAGAAGCTCCTCTCTCTGTTTCTTGGCATTTCCACGAGTTCAATTCCTGGAATTGCCCTTAGAATCTCTCTCGGAAGGTCATAAATCCCGTTGTATCTCCCCAGGAAGCATGGGTCGTGGAAGGTTACTTTCTTGTTAACGGGATTCTTCAGCTCCAGCTTTCCACTTTTTATTGCGTCATAAAGAATTTCAAGGATGAACTTCACCTCGTAGCCCTCATACTCGTTCTTAAAGGTGTTGTAGCAGTGGGGTGAGGTGGCAAATATTTTCTCAACACCGTAATTTTCGAAGGTCTGCATGTTTTCTTCCTTCAGTAGCTGGAAGAGTCCCTCTTCCCCAACTCTTCTCACATCGTTTCCGCAGCATCCTTCCTCTCTTCCAAGAACCGCATAGTTGACCTCAAGGTCGTTGAGAATTCTCGCAAGCTTCTTTGCAACTGGAATATTCCTGTTGTCAAAGCTGTGGGCACAGCCGACAAACCAGAGCCACTCGAATTCAGGATTTTCCTTAACAGTTGGAATCTCAATTTCGCTCTTCTTAATCCACTGGTCTCTCTTGAACTTGCCCTCTCCCCATGGATTTTTCTGTTTCTGGATATTCTGCAGGAAATCTCTCACGTCTGGCGGAGTTTCTCCGCTCTCTACCAGTCCCCTTCTCATCTCCCCAATTATTTCCATCTGTTCCACATAAACGGGGCACATTTCCATGCAGGCTCTGCACGTTGTGCACGCCCACACACCCTCTTCGTCAAGCACAGTTTCTATCAGCAGCACATCTTCCGGATTCTGAGCCACCTGCTCTGCCCCTTCGCCGTTGCCATTACTCTTGCCCTTTCCAGCAAGGACTTTCTCCAGCCTTCTTATGTTCTGCATCAGGAACATTGGATTCAGGGTTGTTCCTGAGTTGGCTGCCGGGCAGATATCCTGACACCTGCCACATCTCATGCAGGCCAGACTTGCCAGAAGGTCCCTTCTCGTTAAATCGAAAGGAGTCAGTGCTCCTGAGTACTCCTCACTGAGAAGCTCCCTCATCACTCCCGGCTTCCTCTCACTCTTTGTGAAAATGTTCACTGGCGCTGCAATTATGTGGAAAAGCTTTGTGTAGGGTATTAGGGCAATAAATGCAAGAATCAGCGCCGTGTGAAGGAACCAGAGGATGGATGCGAGAGGGGTTGTGTTGAGTGTGCTGAAGCGGACAAACTCCTTAAGCAAGAAGCCAAAAACAGCAGCGAGAATAAAAATAACAAGCACAGGATTGTCGTCCCAAGCAAACTCAAATTTCTTGGCAAATCTGCTGGGTCTTATTATGTACCTGTTAACGGCTGCAATTGCCAATCCCAGCAAAATCATTACTCCCGCAGCGGTCATTGATGCTTTAAGCCATGGATAGGTGAATCTGAAAACGTCGTGGACAGCAAAGGATATTGTAAATATCAGGATGTTTATCAGTATTACAACAACACCCCAGAGGAACAGAAAATGGGACAGTCCCATCCTGGATTCACGAAGGAACAACCTCACCAGCAACAGCCCATCTCTAACAACAAACCAG
>DAINRD010000058.1:0-8587 GCA_036742095.1 Archaeoglobus sp.
AATATGGACAAAAAATCCCGAAGCTGAGAGGAGAGCCTACGAGGTTTACGGGAAATTTCTGAGGGACCCAAAGAGATACTGGGAGGAAGTTTTGAGAGGACCGTCTATTCTGGGAGAGCTTGAGAAGGCAAAACCCAACCCCTCGCACTACGCTCTGGCAGAGCTGGAGAGTATAGGCATTTTGAAGTGCATAATCACTCAGAACGTAGACAACCTCCACCAGAAAGCTGGCAGTAAGAATGTGATTGATTTCCACGGCAACGCCTTCAAGTTGCGCTGCCTTAACTGCGGAGAGCGTTACTGGAGAGATGAGTTCAACTTAAAGGAGATTGTTGAGATGGGTGAAATTCCTCGTTGCAGAAGCTGCAGCTATCCCCTCAAATCAGACGTGGTTTACTTCGGCGAGCCAATTCCGAGAGACGTCTATGCAAGAAGCTTTACCGAGGTTAACAGCTGCGACGTGATGCTCGTTGCAGGCACTTCAGCCGTTGTTTATCCTGCCGCTGAACTTCCGAGAATTGCCAAGCGAAAGGCGTTTCCCGCTGTAGTGATTGAGGTTAACGCAGAGCCGACGCCTCTCACCGAGGAAGGCGTTTCTGACTATTTCATTCAGGGAAAAACGGGAGAATTGCTGCCGAGGATTGTTGAGGAGGTCAGGAGTTTGATTTAAGCATCACAGAAGAAAAATTGGCAAATTCAGTGGTGCAACGAAGGGGCCATGCGTTGGGCCCGTTTCACCTGAAGCTGCAGGGCCCATTGCGGCGCTGAAGGATTGAGATGTTGTTGAGATTGAAATCCCCAGCAAGAAGCAGGAAGTAGAGCTTGAATTTGCGAGCAGTGCTGACAGGGGAGGTATATTTTGCTCTAAAAAATCATTAAGATACATACTTTTTCAATAGTAAGTATTTTAATCAAAACGTATTGGCACGTATCATGGTTCCAAGAGTTATGAGCACCCAGCATCCGGACAACGCCAGAATTCCCTTCTTCGCGGCATCCGAAGTCTTGAACGGCGAGGATGAGGTAAGAGAAGCCTACTACGTTTTCTCTCACTTTAAGTGCGACGAGCAGATGTGGGACTTCGAGGGGAAGGAGGCAGACACGCACATAGTGAAGAAGCTTCTTTCCAGCTATTACGACTTTTTCAGTTCAAGACCACTCGGCAAAGATTTCAGGCTCACGATGAGAGTTCCCAACCCAGAGATCGAGAAGGGTGAAGCCAAGCTTCTCGCAGAAACCCTCGAAATGATTCCTCGCAGTTACGACTACGTCAGAAGCTTGGGGATCGAGCATCCACCTATTTTCGAGGTTATTTTGCCGATGACGAGAAGCGCTGAAGATGTGATGAAGGTTCACGCCTTTTACAGAGACTTTGTTGCGGGTAAGGGTCGTTTTGAACTCATGGGAGCAAGAATCTCAGACTGGCTGGGCGATTTTTTGCCGGAGGAGATAAGGGTTATCCCGCTCTTTGAGGACAGGGATTCGCTGATGAGGGCAGCGATAATATCGGCGATTTATGCGGAGTGGGCTGAGCTTGACGAGCTCAGGGTTTTTCTTGCGAGGTCAGACCCGGCAATGAACTACGGATTCGTCGCTGCAACAATCTACGTCAAAAAGGCTCTTTACGACCTTTCACAGTCCGGGATTCCCACTTATCCCATACTGGGCGTTGGCTCATGTCCCTTCAGGGGAGGATTTTCACCGAAAGACCTTTCAGTGCTGGATGAATTCCCGTCCGTTTACACCTTCACCGTCCAGTCTGCCTTTAAATATGACTACGAGTTTGGGGACGTGAGAAGGGCGATAAAGAGGGCCAAGGAGGCAGCAAGAAGTAGGGCAGACTACGTTGACGAGAAACACCTTCAGGTGGCTGAAAAGCTGAAAGATAGCTACAGAAGAAGAATTGCCAGGATTGCGGAAGTTGTGAACAGGATTTCTTCCAGAATTCCAAGAAGAAGGATGAGAAAGCTTCACGTTGGTCTTTTTGGCTATTCAAGAGGAGAGGAAATTAAGCTGCCGCGAGCCATAACCTTCTGTGCGGGCCTTTATTCCATCGGCCTGCCGCCTGAGATAATCGGAATTGCGGAGATGGGCGACAAGGATTATGAAGCGATATGTGAAGTATTCAGGAGCTTTGATGGAATGATGGAGGCTGCCATGAGCCTTTTTAATCCTGAGAGCCTGAAAATTGTTGACCTCTCGATGGACTTCGAGAGAGCGAAGGAGTTCTTCGGCTACGAGCCCGATGAGAAACATCTGGAAAAGACAAGCGAGATAATAAAGCAAATCGACGGAGATGTTAAGAATCTGGTTGTCGAGGCGGGGATTTTGAGGGGGTTTCTGGGATAACTACTCCAACTCTCTTTTTAGCGCCTCAATCCTTGAGCTGACACTTCTTGAAAGTCTGTTGTAGAACTTGGAGTCGTTACAGTAAATTTCTGCGAGAGTCAGGTATTCTTCAACCATCTTCTTCCTCTCTCCGAGGTTGATGCTGAAGGATTCAATAGCTTCATCGAAGTCCTCCTGTGTTACAAAATCCCTCTCGGCCTTCAGAGCGTTTCTTGCGGCCCTCAAAACGAGCTCCTCAATTTCCGCTCCAGAAAACATTTCAGTCTTTTCGATAACGCTTTCAAAGTCCACGTTTTTAAGGGGGACCTCCCTGACAACTTGTGTGTGAACTTCAAAGATTTGTCTTCTCGCCTCTTCATCCGGCAGCAGAACTGGAACCACGTAATCAAACCTACCAACTCTTATAAAAGCTTCGTCAAGGTGCTGTGGCTTGTTGGTAGTTCCCAGAATTATGGACTTTCTTCTTGTGTCTCCAAGCCACTCTAAAAGCATGGAAAAAACTCTTTTGGTGGTGTCGTGTTCGTATCCCTCCCTCCTGCCGAACCTGTCAATTTCGTCTATGAATACCACACAGGGAGCCATCTCCTCGGCAAGCTCTATCGCCCTTGCGAGGTTCCTCTCTGTCTCGCCGTACCATTTCGAAACTATGCTTTCAGTTCTGAGCCTTAGAAACGGCAAACCAAGCTCTTTTGCCATAGCTCTGGCCAGCAAAGTTTTACCTGTCCCGGGAGGGCCGAAAAACAGTATTCCCCTTGGGAGTCTAAGACCGAGCTTTTGAGAAAGCTCAGGATTCGAAAATACTCGTATTATGTTGTCCCTTATAAATTCCTTGAGAATCTCGTATCCACCAACAGCCTCGAAGCCAAAATCGGATTCCTCAACATCGAGAATACCAGCTTTTCTGATTATTTCGTACTTGAACCTAATCAGCGCTCTCTCGTCAATTCTTCTGTATCTGTAGACAGACTCCAAGGCAACGCTTTCAAGCTCGTGGAGGGTTAGGCCAGAGGTAATCTTCACAATTCTGTCATCGTAGCTTACCTTTCCACCAAAGCTGCTGGTTATCTCGTTAAGAACGTGTCTTCTCTCACTTTCAGTGCTTGGCGGAATTTTAATGAGTATTGCGTACTTTAAGGTTTCATCGTCCAGAATCTGCTCGGGGTTTTCCGTAAAAACGCAGATGGAGTGGTTTCTCACATACATGTCGTCGTCGAACATCCAAGTTCGGAGAGCCTGCGTTAGAGCATCGTTTCTGCTGTGGGTCTGGATTACAAAAAGAATGTTTTGAGCTCGACAAAAAACGTCATCCATGTGCTCCAGAGCAGCCTCAATACTTCTCACTCCACTGGAGAGCAAACTACCTCCACCCGCCCTTTCATAAATCATGGCGTTCTTGGAAATTTTGATTTTCATTAGCCCCCTCCAGAGAATGTAGCCGTAAACATCTGCATAATCCTCGTGGACTGTCTTGATGAATTGTGGCAATCTTTTCGGATCCCTCGTCTGAAATATCGTTACCGTGGAAAACTGTGATTTCCTCTTTATTCTGTATTCTTCAATCCAGCTCATTAACCGCACCTTCCGCTGTAAAGCACATCCAAATTAAATTCTTCTTTCAATTTTTCAAAAAACATCTCTACGTCTTCTTTACAGCCCGAAACGATTATCTTATCCTCGCTCACATAAATCTGAAGCATCGCCAACACCCGCTTTGAGCCTCGTTTCCAATACTTTAAAATCGATTCCAGCATTTTTAAGAATTCTCATCAGCCTATCAAATTCATCAACGCAGCTCCTACCACTAAAACCATCAAAGTCGAAAATTACGGCATCATCTTTAACGAGAACTCGAATTCTCACAGTATCACCTGAAAGCATCAATCAGGATTCCCTCTCTTACCTCTCTGCCCTTCACGTCGTATCCCATTGATTTCAAGCTCTCAATAACTGCTATGGATATGTAGAGCTTCTTAAAATCCCTTTGAAACTCTTCAAAAAGCTCTTCCAGTAAGAACCTGTCGCCTACGAATTCAATTGTATCCGATACCTTAACACCCATGGTCTTGGTACCAACTGCTATTCCAAAATCCACCTTCTGCCTGTTGCCGTAGAAGTCCACAACCTCCGAGGTGGATTTTGCATTGTACTTTTTCAGTAGGTTTTTTATCACTACTTCAATAATATTTCTATTCGGGTTCTTTATATCTGCCTTAACAGACGTCAGGTGGCTAATCTTCTTCACCCTCCTCCAACTCCCTTCTTAAAGCATCTACTCTCGTTCCTTCACTGACAATTACTTCCTGCCCTTCTTTTTCTCCTGGGAGTATTATCGGCTCTTCGCCTTCTCTCCTTAGACGAGGAGCGGGCTCTTGAAGGATAATGTAAATCATCCACGCAAGTATGACCGAGAGCATCAGTGAGGCCACGTTTGACGCAGTTAAGTCAAATCCAGGCACATTGTAGTAGAGGCTATTGATGAAAAAGAACACTACGTAGCTTGTTACGAGAAGGGCGAAAAGCATCCAGATTTTTCCGAATCTCTGTACCGCATCCCTAACGTAAGCGGGAAGGGCGCCCACGAACATGTAGCACACAAGCATGAGGGGAAGAAGTTGTGAAGACGTTACGGCGTCAAAGAATCCGTAATAGGGATCAGGAGAGACATTCTCGAAGTTTATCAGGTTTGAAATCACGAAGCTGCTGACTTTTGGTTTTAGGGCTGGTATTAACGAAAAGTCAAATTCAAGAGTGAAGTGGCCGAAGCTCCTGTAGGGAAGAATGTTGCTGAAAAACAATCCTCCGATGAAAGCAAGAACTGACCTTTTAAGACCGCTCGAATATCCGTAAAGAAGAGCTGAGGCAATAATTGGAAAAAACTCAGCTCTGTAGTACATCAATGGGACTACTGACAGTGCCAAGGCTTGGGAAATCCTGTTGCTTCCATCAAAGGCTGGAAGCGCAAAGAGAAGTATCAGAAGAACGACGATACCCAACACGGCATTCTGGTAGATTATTGATATAGAGAAGGTGAGTAGAATGATCAAGAAGGAAACAGACGTGTTTTTCAACCCGACAAAGAAATTTAAAACTGAAAGAAGCAAAACCCAGTTGTCCGGGAAGTAGCTGGTCAGCTTCAGCAGAACGTAAGTTGAGAAACCTGCAGAAGAGGCAAAGGCTAAGCTTTCGATTTCACTCCTTCTTTCTCGGTAAACAGCATTTAATCTCTCCTGTACTGAATCAATCATTGAATCAAAATTCTTGAGGTTTATGCTTGCAATGTCTCTGAAAAAGGTAATTTAAGTGTTACCATGCATAACCAAGCCACTCCCTCTTCAGCTCAAAAAAGCTCTCCTCTTCAATGGACTCCCTTATCCTATCCATCAGCTTAACGACAAAGTAGATGTTGTGGTAGGTTGCCAACCGAAAGTAGAGTAACTCGTTCGCCTTGTAGAGGTGCCTGAGGTAGGCGCGGGAGTAGTTCTGGCAGACAAGGCAGTCGCAGGTTCTGTCAACTGGCCTTTTGTCGGTTCTGAACTCTGAATTTTTGATGTGGATTCTGAACTTGTTCCTCGTGTTGCCACCTTCGGCGGGAGAGACGTAGAGGTGTCCCCTCCTTGCCCATCTTGCCGGGGCGACGCAGTCGTACATGTCCACTCCCCTTTCGGTGCAGTTGAAGAGGTCTTCAATGGCCCCAATGCCCAGCAGGTGCCTCGGCTTCTCTTCTGGCAGAAGAGGAATCACCCAGTCGAGGATGTTCAGCATGTCCTGCTTGCTCTTGCCAAGAGAACCGCCAATGCCGTAACCAGCGAAGTCCCTCTCGGCCATGAACTTCGCAGATTTTTCCCTCAAATCCCTGTACTCTCCTCCCTGCACCACACCGAAGAGCGCCTGCCTTCTGTCGTAATGCTGCAAACACTCTTCTGCCCAGCGGTGAGTTCTCTCCAGAGCCTTCTCTGTGTAAGCTCTGTCCGACAGCGGAGAAGTGCACTCGTCAAAGGCGAAGATGATATCGGAACCGAGGTTGGACTGAATTTCCATGGACTTTTTTGGTGTAAGTTCGACTATCCTGCCTGATTTGGGGTCTTTGAACCTCACACCTCTGTCAGTAACGACTGCAAGCTTCTTCCTCTCCCCCTCAGCTTCCTTCAACTTGTCCTCTTTCAGCCCCTCAAGGAAAATGTTGTTGGCAATCTTCCCCACACCGTGCTCCATTCCAAAGCCCAATGAAAAGGCCTGAAATCCTCCTGAGTCTGTCACGATGACTCCATCAAAGTTCATGAACTTATGCAGCCCTCCAAGCTCCCTGATAAGCTCATCGCCAGGCCTGATGTGGAGGTGGTAGGTGTTGGCCAGAATTACTTCAACACCCATGTCCTTCAAGTCCCTGTTGTCCAGACCCCTCATCGCCCCGAGAGTGGCAACGGGAATAAAGACAGGAGTCTCGAAGCTACCGTGCCTCGTCTTCACCTTCCCTGTTCGCATTCTGTCGAGGCTGTGTTTGATTTTGAATTTCATTTACGAGAAATCGGACGTAAAAATTTAAAAATTTGCAGTCTGCCCATCACCTGAGGTGGAAACAACTGAAGCAGTAGCAAGCTCATGCTGGATTTCTGCTGAGAATCTTCGAAATGAGGGCAGTAGAAAGGGCTTCAAAAGTTTTGACGAACCGAGGAGATAACTTTTCAAAGTACCCCTGCATCCAAAAACTTTAAATACGTTAACTATATCTAACAAAATGTTAGAAAAAACTAACGAGATGGAGCATGAGGTACGGCAAAGCTGGAATAATGATTGCAATTGCGGTGGGTGCTGCGGTGGGATATGCGGTAGAAAGCGGGAAGTGGTTTATTGCAGTAATTGCGGTAATTGCTGGACTCCTTCTACTTTCAGTGGTGAGAAGAAGGACTGATGAAATCATAAAAGACGAGAGAACTTTAAAGATAAGTGAGAGGGCTTCAAGGAGAGCGATTGAGGTTTTCTGCATCGGAGCGGCTTTAGTGGGAGCAGTGATGCTGGCTCTTGACTTGCACAGAGATGCGGTCTTGCCCTCGAATTTGATGTCTGCGGAGTTCTCGTGCTTTACCTTGCCTTCTACAGCTATTACAGCGTGCGGGCGTTGAACTAACAAAGGTGCCAGCATGAGAACGAGGATAAAAGAGTTTAGAGCGAAGTTCAACATGACTCAGGAGGAGCTGGCTAAAAGAGTTGGGGTGAGGAGGGAGACCATAGTCTTCCTTGAGAAGGGAAAGTACAACCCATCTCTAAAGCTGGCCTACAAAATAGCGAGAGTTTTCAACGCCAAAATAGAGGACTTATTTATTTTTGATGAGGAAGAGCTATGGGAAAGAAAGTAGAAGGTTACTTCAGCTTCGCATACCACTCCTTCAGCACTTCAAACTGCTCGTAGGTGTTGATGACGTTGGTGTCCATCGGGCTCTTGAAGAAGAAGGCCATTTCCTTCACAACTCCCTTAACACCTTTCTTCTTCGCAAACAGCAGGAATCTGGCGATGTCAAGGATGAGCGGTGCCGCTACGATGGCATCAATGGCATCCCAGATGAAGTAGAACTTCATGAGCTTTCCGAGGAAGCCCTTGAAGTGGATGAAGTCGAAGGCCGTCTTGTTGTCAACGAGGCTCGGGAAGAACTGTATTTCGGTTATGCTGTAAGGGGAGTAACCAAGCATCTTCTCCAGAACCTTGTCCTTGCTCAGAACCTTACTCTCCTTGTTTTCCCTCGCTGAAAGCACTTT
Source organism: Archaeoglobus sp. (assembly GCA_036742095.1). Lineage (GTDB taxonomy): Archaea > Halobacteriota > Archaeoglobi > Archaeoglobales > Archaeoglobaceae > Archaeoglobus. The sequence goes on from DAINRD010000058.1 coordinate 8,101, forward strand.
TCCATCGTAATCTCCGAGAATATTGTAGCTCATCCATCCCACGACCTCCATGTTCCTGTAGGCGAACATTGGGGCGAGTGTTGTTTTGACCAGCGTTTCTCCCGTCTTGCCATCATTACCTGCATGCGGAACTCCTTTCTTCTCTGCCAGCTCCTTTAAGGCAGGGATTGAAGACCCGACGCTGGGAGTGAAGTTTGCATAGGGTAAGCCGAGTTTCAGGGCTGCGTAGGCGTAGAGCATGCTTGCTGTGGCGAACTCCTTCCTGTCCTCGTCTATCATTCTCTCGAAGCCTTCAAGGCTGCCGTGGTATTCCTCGCTGTAGTTGGGCAGAGGCTCTGTTGATGCAACGTTTATCACCACAGTCTCTTCGTCTGCAAAGCTCTTGATGTCCTCCTCAATCCTCGATACGATTTCTGCCAAGCTGAGACCTTCCTCTTCCAGTGTTTTGATTTCTCCAAGCTCCTTTATGCCACTACCACAGTTCAAC
>DAINRD010000059.1:0-8163 GCA_036742095.1 Archaeoglobus sp.
TAACAATGGCCAGCATGTTCACTGCAGCGATAACGCCCTCCTCTGCAGGAGGAGAGCCTGTAAGGGTCAAAATGCTCTCGGACAGAGGTGTGGAGGTGGGTACAGCTGCCTTCATAGTTCTTGCAGAGAGAATTCTTGACTCAATGTATTTCTCCACTGCCCTTCCAGTTTTTCTCATCGTAACTGGATTCTCCACGAGTTTTGGGTTCAAAATTGCGGTCATATTCATCACCTTCCTCATCATCTTCCTCTGCATACTTTTCAGAATTTTCAGAAACGAGGAAAGCATTGACAGGTTCGCAAAAATTCTCTACAAGCTGGTTAAGAGGTTCAGCGAAAGAAGGGCGGAAAAGTACTCCTCCGTGTTCTCAGTTGAGCTCAGGAGATTCAGGGAAGCAACGATAAAAATGCTAACCAACTCGATTACAAGCATTCTTGTCCTTTACGTTTTTACCCTCGTTATGTGGAGCTTTGGGTTTATGGTGCCATCCTTCATACTCCTTGCCCTCGGATACGACCCATACTTCCTTTTCTCATACACCGCCCAGCTTATCATCGTGATCGTTTCCCTCATCCCCCTAACTCCCGGAAGCAGCGGGATTGCAGAGGTGAGCATGGCTTACCTCTACTCAAACTTTGTCCCCACAAACATCCTCGGAGTGCTTGTAGCCCTCTGGAGGTTGATTACCTACCACACCAACATATTCTTCGGGGCGATATTTGTCAACTACACCCTAATAAAATCGAGAATTTTAGGGCAAGCTAACTGACATAACTTTCATCGTCATCAAAACCGTAGCTCATGTCCTGAAGCATCTTACTGGCCAGCCCAACCAGAACCCTGTCATCTCCAACGATTTCCTTAATGAGCATCAGGGAGGCAGACTCTCGCAGCTCAAAACTTTTTATTTCATCCAGTAATTTCAGCAGCCTTGTGGCTAATCTGTAAATTTCGGCCAGCTTTACATCATCCTCGCCCTCAATCTCCTCTTCTTCGTCATCGAAGATTGCATATTCAAATTCATCCATGCTAAACTTTAACTCCAAGGCACAATTTAAGTTTTTCTGTAAAAATCTAAATTTCTGAACTGAAAATTTCGTCAATGGATGTTCCAAGAGTTGTCATTGCAGGAACAAGCAGTAAAGTTGGGAAAACGATGATTGCCGCAGGTTTGATGAGATTGCTCGTCAACAGAGGTTTTAAGGTTCAACCCTACAAAGTTGGGCCCGATTTTATTGACCCGGGCTTTCACCACCTCGCAACTGGAAGATACTCCCGCAATCTCGACAGTTTCATGTTAAGCAGGCAGGCACTGCTTGAAACCTTTGTGAAAAACTTTTCCGGGGCCGATATAGCCATCGTTGAGGGTAAAACTGGGCTCTACGACTCTTCTGATGCCATAAGCGAGAAGGGGAGTGTTGCGGAGGTCAGCAAGATAATAAAAGCTCCAGTTGTTCTTGTGGCCAATGTTGAGAGGCTCAACAGAACATCTGCGGCTATAATACTCGGTTACAAGGTTTTTGACCCTGAAGTTATGCTGAAAGGTGTGATTCTGAACAGAGTTGGAAGTGAGAGGCATGCAGGAAAGGTCAGAAGGGCAGTTGAGAAGCTTGCAAAGGTTAAAGTGCTGGGCGTTGTGCCGAGAAAGGACATTAAGATGCCCTACAGACATCTCGGACTTGTGACGGCTTATGAGCGAAGCGACATGGATGAGCTCCTCGATTATCTCGCCGAAATCGTTGAAAGTCACGTGGATGTTGATAAAGTCGTAGATATAGCTGAGAATGCTCCTCCACTGGACGCAGCCTTTGTGGAGGATTTAGCTACAAAAGAGGAGAAAGAAGTTAAAATTGGGGTCATCAGGGACAAGGTTTTTTCCTTCTACTATGAGGATAATCTGGATGAACTGTCGAAGTATGCCGAACTCGTTTTTATCGACTCATTAACTGACAAAAGGCTTCCTGAAATGGATGCCCTCTACATAGGTGGAGGATTTCCGGAAGTTTTTGCGGAAGAGCTTGAGAAAAACAGAAAGCTGAGAGAAAGCATTTACGAGTTCTGCCAGTCTGGTAGGCCCGTTTATGCTGAGTGCGGCGGATTGATGTTTCTTGGTGAAACTCTTGAGACTTCGGAAGGAGAATTCGAGATGGTGGGTTTTTTGCCTGTCAAGACGAAAATGTTCCAGAAGTTTCAGGCTCAGGGCTACTCCATCTACAGGTCGGTTAGGGGAAATGTAATAGCCAGAAAAAATCAGAAGATCGTTGGCCACGAGTTCCACTACTCTAAGCCAACTCTGACAGGAGAAGCCGAATTTGCCTTTAAAGTCGAGAGAGGACACGGAATTGACGGTAAAAGAGATGGAATCATTAAGGAAAACGTGCTTGGCTGCTACATACACGTTCACTTCCTCTCTGACAAAAGCATTGCCAAGAGATTTGCAAAAAAAGCTTTAGAAAAGAAAAAATAATTGATTAGACACAGCCAGTTGGCTTTGGCAGACCAGCAATTCTACAGGCGTCCTTGGCAGGTCCCTGGGGGAAGAGCTTGTAGATGTACTGAAGGTTGCAGTCGGGGTTTACCTCTTTCTTGCACTGTTTTACAAGCATTCTTACAGGTGGGGCAACACCATATTTTATAAAGTAGTCTCTAAGGTAGTTTATAATCTTCCAGTGCTCCTCTGTCAGCTCAATTGGCTGCGGGCTGAAGCGAGTGTCCTTAGCTAAAGCCTCTGCAACCTCCTCGTCCCACTCTTCCCAGTCCTGCAGAAAACCATCCTCGTCAAGTCTGAGCTTCTTTCCTTTAACCTCCAACTCTGGCATGAAGTCACCTCCGTCTTACAGTGCCTTTCCATCTACGCATATATAATTTACGGAATTGGCTCCTCAGGGTTTAAATTTTTTGAAAGCAAAAGCCTTTAAAAACCGGCCTTCATTTTATCAACTACGGGGGCCGTGGGGTAGCCTGGTAGCCTCTCGGCCTGGGGCGCCGGTGACCCGAGTTCAAATCTCGGCGGCCCCATTCACTTTGAGAGGTGGTGGGTATTAAAGTAAAGTTCCCGTTCGAGTACACAAGATTTGAAAAGGCGAGGATTATAGGAGCGAGAGCGTTGCAGATAGCGATGGGTGCTCCTGTGTTAATCGAAACTAACAAAGAGGACCCACTTGAAATTGCCCTCGAAGAATTTGAAAAAGGTGTAATCCCCATAACAGTTAGGAGAAAGAGGAATGAGTTCATATGGCTGGAAAGATACGACCTTTTCTGAGGTGGTAGCTTGATAATAGAGGACGTTCACTACAGAGTCGTTTTTGACAGCAGAGGAAACGAGACGGTTGAGTGTGAAATTGTTGCCGGCGAGGTTGTTGCGAAGGCGATGGCTCCGAGTGGTGCTTCGACCGGCAGCGGGGAGGCTGTGGCTGTAAGCCCCTACAAATACGAGGAGATTGAGGAGGAGGTTTCCAAAGCTTTGATCGGGATGAGCGTCTTTGATCAGGAGAGCGTTGATGAAGCGTTGATGGAACTTGACGGAACCGGCAACTTTTCCAGAATTGGTGGTAACTTCTCCATTACCGCAAGCCTTGCAGTCGCCAAGGCCGCTGCGGAAATTCTCGGCCTTCCCCTTTACGCTTACATTGGTGGAGCCTTCGCAAAGGAGCTACCCTACCCTCTTGGCAACGTAATCGGTGGGGGAAGACATGCAGAAGGTTCTACAAGCATTCAGGAGTTTCTGGTTATTCCAGTTGGAGCCAAGTCTTTCTTCGAGGCTCAGAGGGCAAATTCTGCCGTTCACAAGCAGCTCAAGAAGATTTTCAAGGAAAGGGGAATTTTCGCAGCTAAGGGCGACGAGGGGGCTTGGGCTGCTCAGATAAGCGACGAGCAGGCCTTCGAGATTCTCAGCGAGGCCATTCAGAGAGTTGAGGACGAGCTGGGAGTGAAGGTCAGGATGGGGATTGATGTCGCAGCGACTGAGCTCTGGGATGGAGAGAGGTACGTTTACTCAGACAGAAAGCTCACGACAGAAGAGCAGATTGCCTACATGGCAGAGCTCGCAGACAGGTACGAGTTGCTCTACATGGAAGACCCCCTCCACGAAAAGGACTTTGAGGGCTTTGCGGAGCTGACAAAGCAGGTAAAGTGCATGGTTTGCGGGGATGACATCTTCGTCACGAACCCTGACATCATAGCCAAGGGCATTGAGGTGGGCGCAGCCAACACAGTCTTAATCAAGCCCAACCAGAACGGGACACTCAGTGGGACTGCTAAGGCTGTTAAGATGGCGAAAGATAATGGTTACAGCATCGTTGTTAGCCACAGAAGCGGGGAAACGGAGGATGAAGCTTTAGCTCATCTCGCCGTTGCTTTCAACGCAAAGTTAATAAAGACCGGAGTGGTTGGGGGAGAGAGAATATCCAAGCTCAACGAGCTCATAAGGATTGAAGAATTGATGGATAAACCGAGAATGGTGATGATATGATGGAGAAGGAGTACGAATATCTGGTTCCGCCGGATGATTATCTCGCTGCTGGAGTGCACATAGGGACCCAAATCAAAACGTGGGACATGAAAAAGTTCATCTTCAAGGTAAGGCAGGATGGGCTCTATGTTCTGGACATCAGAAAGCTCGACGAGAGAATCAGAGTTGCCGCAAAATTCCTTTCGAGGTACGAACCTTCAAAGATTCTGCTGGTTGCAGCGAGACAGTACGCCCACAAGCCTGTTCAGATGTTCTCAAAGGTGGTTGGAAGCGATTACATCGTGGGGAGGTTCATTCCGGGCACTCTGACGAATCCGATGCTCTCCGAGTACAGAGAGCCTGAAATAGTTTTCGTCAACGACCCTGCAATAGACAAACAGGCCGTGAGCGAGGCTACAGCTGTTGGCATTCCCGTCGTTGCCCTCTGCGACTCCAACAACTCCTCTGCTGACATTGACCTTGTCATTCCAACCAACAACAAGGGCAGAAGGGCTCTGGCCATAGTTTACTGGCTCCTCGCAAGGGAGATGGCGAAAATCAGGGGGCAGGACTTCACTTACAGTATTGAGGACTTCGAGGCCGAGCTTTAAGTTTATTTTTTGTTATCCTAATTATCATCATTAATTTGTAGAAAATTATATAATTATCTTAGGTTACAGACTGCATGCTTAGGGCTGTTACTGTTGTTATGGTGTTGCTATTGCTCCCTGCCGCAGCAGGGGCGTTTGAGTATCTCGGCGAGGTTTACACGGCAAAAACGGATGACGGAGTAAAAATCAAGCTGCTGAGATACCACCCGCCGGGAGAAAGTGTAAACGACGGTGCACAGCCGGTTGTGCTGTTTTCGGGGCTGCTCTGCAACATGAATGAATACCTGACCCACACACCTCCGGAACTCAAAGACCTCTACAAAGCTCAGCTTCCATCAGAGCTTGCGGACTGGGCTGTGGGGGATGAGAGAATCCAGCAAAACCCCATGCTTTACTACAGCCTTGCCTACTACCTCTGGAAGCAGGGATACGACGTCTGGCTCGTGAACTACAGGGGGACGGGTGTTGGGGAGCTAAAAAGCGGTGTCGGCTCTGCAAGAACGAGCCTCGATACGTGGGCGATTTACGACACAAAGGCGGCGATTACGAAGGTTTACGAGGTTACGGGAAAGCATCCGGTAATAGGGGGGCACAGCACCGGTGGGCTTGTGAGCTACGTTTATCTGCAGGGTGCTGAATTCAAATGGACTTTTGCCTGCCTTTTCAAAAAGCCGTGGTGCAAGAAGGTCGTTTCAGACGATGATTTAGTGAGGGAAAGGAACGGATTGACCGAGGGGGAGGAGACTGTTGTTGGAGTAATTGCCCTCGACCCGGCAATGATTCCACCACTGCCCAAGCTCACAGACCTGAAGCTTATGTGGCTGCTCCTTGACACCCCGCTTTACATCGACATCAGGGGGATCATGAATCTAATTGCGAAGAACGACAGGCTGTGGTGCGCCACTACCCACACCATAGATGAGGTCTTTGAGCTCATATTTGAGATGAACGAAGAGTACGGGCAGTACAGCGAACTAATAAGAGACTTAACCTTCACAAACCCCGACAACATGAACGACGAGCTGAACGATTTCCTTGTAAGATACGTCGCTGACAGCCTCTACACTCCCACACTGGCCCACTACAACGATTTCGGAACTCACAGGACTGCAAGGGAGTACTTCGAGAACGGTGGCAGGGGCTACCTAATCATTCCCCCAGAACCAAATCCCGGAAAGGACGGCTACTACTATTACATTCTGAACATGCAGAAAATCAGAGTGCCGTTCATAACGCTGCTTTCAGAATACGATGCACTTGTTGAGGCGGAACAGATAATCAGAGACCTGATGGAGGCTAAGACGCCGCACCAGTTCGACGAGTACTACATAATTGAGGGTACAGCCCACCTTGATTTGCCATTCGGACTGAAGGCGCCGAGCGAGGTTTTTCCGAAAGTTGGGGCGTGGCTGGAGAAGGTGAGGGTGTATCCGGTGACTCCCCACTGATTTTTTTTAACTTACCTTACGCCAGATGGGTTTTTTCCTTAGGTGGAGGAATCAGACTAACGACAACATGGAACAATTTTATAAGCAAGGTCATTTGCTAACAATAAGGTGTAAAATATCTTCAAGCTTTCGGCAGCGATGCTCGCAGTGATTGTTGTAAGCGCATACGTTGACATATTCACCACTGAAAAAGACTTTCTGGAGCCAACAGCAAGCGGAAAAGTCCTGAAGGACTTGGAGGACCTAAACTCAGAAGAGAAAATTTACATCGCCGAGGAAGAGTTCCTCGAAAAAGTCAGTTCACCTGAGCTCTACGAAAGCTCTACGAAAGCATTGCGGAGAAGATTGAAAAAGGCAGCTTTACCATAGCGCTCCTCAAGGTGAGCAAGGAGGAGAAGGAGAAGTTCATTCAGGCGTGGCTGAAGGCTCTTTCAAAATCAGGACATAAGGTTACCGTTCTGCCTGTGTCTGAAGTTGCTGAAGACAAAAAATCGCTTAAGCTTGATGAAAGGATTTTTAAAGCTGACTTGGTGGTTTTCTCGGCCAGACCTTTTGGAATTTTCGTCGTTGAGGATAGCGACGATGTTTCCAAGGATTTAGGACTAATGGAGATGACAATCTACGGGAAAGCAGATGACATTAAAAACTTTGAATACCTTGGATACATCGGATGGAAAACAAAAACGTCAGATAATGGAAAGGATATGTTAAGGTTATCCACGAGATTCCAAATGCACGAGATGGGACTACATACACAGTCAACCCATCCTCCATTGGATTGCTTGATCCAACAAAACCGGGTGGAAACCCGCCAATGATAGCACACCATGAGTTCAAAGCAGATTTTAAAAAGTGGTTCTGGAGTGAGAGCGTTAGCATCGATTTCACGGCAGCGCTCTACGATACGGGTGCTTTTCAAATTGTTTAGGCTGTTTCCAATTTTTTCATTTTCTAATTGCAACCATAATGTCACCACCATATCACAACCCATTTGGTAACATTTATATTCTTCCCCACCAAGCTCCAGCATGGCACAGATTGAGGTTGAGAACCTCACCAAAGTCTTCAACGGTTTCAGGGCCCTTGACAGGATAAACATCGAGGTTGAGAGGGGAGAAATTTTCGGTTTTCTCGGCCCAAATGGGGCTGGAAAAACAACAACAATCAACTGCTGTCTCGGGCTAATTAAGCCCACATCCGGCAGCGTAAGAATTGCCGGAATGGACGTTGAGGAGAAGCCGGTTGAGGTTAAAGAAATTTGCGGCTACCTGCCGGAAAATTACGGTTTCTATCCCAATTTAACGGCAAGGCAGAACCTGCTTTACTTCTCGGAATTCTACGCCAATCCCAAGGACACTGTTGACGAGCTTCTCGCCCTTGTTGGCCTTCAGGATTCTGCAAACAAGAAGGTTGGAGAGTTCAGCAGGGGGATGAGGCAGAGGCTGGCCTTGGCTCAGGCACTGATAAACGACCCTGAGGTGGTCTTTCTGGATGAACCGACCAACGGACTCGACCCGCAGGGGATTGCAGACTTCAGGAGGATTATAAAGGAGCTTAACCAGAAGGGGAAGACCTTCTTTTTCTCCTCCCACGTCCTTCCAGAGGTCAGGGAGGTGTGCAGCGTAGTGGGAATCATAAACAGGGGAAGGATCG
>DAINRD010000060.1:0-3280 GCA_036742095.1 Archaeoglobus sp.
TGGTGCAAGGATGAATCTCGAAATTGTCGACGTCTCGGATGAGGAAGTCTCAAAGTACTTCAATCATGGTGTAGAGCTTGCAGAAAGCATTGCCGCAGCTAAAAAACTGAGGGCGAAAGTTGTCAGTGACAGGAAGATGAAAGTGGATGGAGTTGAGATAATAAGGGCTGATGACCTGTTTTAAATTTCATTAAGGGCCTCGATTAGTCTCTCGTTATCCTCGGGCTTTCCTACGGTTATTCTTATGTGCAAACCCTCCAGGCCCATTACACTCGCATCCCTCACAATGAAACCCTTTTCAGCCAGCTTCTCTATTACGCCCTCCTTTCTCGCCTTTACCAGCACAAAATTCGCATCTGATGGATAGACTTCAAGCCACTCAATTTTTCTCAGTTTTTCAATCAATCTGTCCCTCTCCGCTACAATTTTGTTTCTGATTTCTCTGTAGTAGTCCAAGGACCCCAACGCAGCAATTGCCGCCTCAACAGCGGGATAGCTTATGCTGAAGGGCAGCCTTACCTTCTCAATTGCCTCAGCAATCTCCGCACTGCAGACAGCATAACCAACCCTCATTCCTGCAAGGGCAAAGAACTTGGAAAAGCTTCTCAGCACAATCAGGTTGTCGTAGTCTTTAACCATCTCAATCTTTGAATCGTTGCTGAACTCAACGTAGGCCTCATCCAGCACCACGTATTCTGCATTCCCGGCAACCTTCTCGACGACTTCTTTGCTCAGGCTGTTCCCGGTTGGGTTGTTGGGAGAGCACAGAAAAACGAGTTTCGGCCTTTCAGCGGCTATGGCATCAGGGTCAACCCTGTACCCCTCAAAAACGGGGAAGCTTATTGACGCATTGCGGAGCATGGCGTAGATGGAGTAGAGGGTGTAAGAGGGCATGGGAATAACAACCCTGTCCAGCTCTTCCAGCAAAGCATTGCAGATGCAGGAAATGAGCTCCGAAGCTCCGCATCCCACGGCTATGTTTTCCACATCAAAGCCCGTGTAGTCTGCAAGGGCCTTTTTCAGCCTCAAGTAGTCTGCCTTTGGGTATCTCGTGATGTATTTCACAGCCCTCAGGTAGGCTTCCTTAACCTCCTCACTCGGGTCATACGGATTCTCGTTTGAAGAAAGGTTGACAACCTCTTTGTCGGGAAAATCCTCCGGGAAAAGCCCGGGGTCGTAGGGGTTGATGAATTTTACAACATCTCTCATACAACCACTTCTTTCAACCTTCTAACCGCCTCAACATCCCGAAATAAGGGGTCTGCGAGCACCACGTGGTCGCAGAGATTGAGCAGTGATTTTATCCTTTCTTTTAAATCTTCAGCACTCCCGCTTATGGTGAAGTTTTGCAGTAAAAACTCCTTATGTTTGAGCAGAATCTCAGCCCCCTTCTCGTCCGCTATACTCCTTCCCTCCCATCTTGCCCTTATCATAGACATTATGTCCACCTTTGACAAATCCCTCGCAACTTCTTCAAATCCAAACTCCTCTATGAGCTTTTTGCTTCCCGTGAAGACGATTGCAGCCGCAAGAAGCAGATCTTCTTCGTTGCTGCTGGGTAAAATCAATGCCGGACCGTATGCAGCTTTGAATGCCGTTTCGGTGAAGCTGAGAAGCCACGAGACGAACTCCTCCTTGACTGAGTTGAACAGAACTCCATCCACTTTTTTTGAAAGAGAAGCGGTCATGGGCGAACCGGCTCCGACAACAACCGGGAATTCGGCATCCTTCAGCAAATTCAAGCACTCTATCAACCTTCTGTATCCTTCCTTGGGGGTTTTGTAGCTCCCTGCACCTATCCCCACAATGAATCTGTCCCCATACCTTTTCCTCAGTTCTTCAACTTCGGCAATTATCCTCTCGCAGTCTTTCTGTGCTGAGAGAACCCCGAATCCAACCTTAACACTGCTGCACGAGCTCACGGTTTCGGCAACGCTGAAGGGGTCCTCGAAACCCTCAAACTCCCCAATCCAGATAACCCTGATTCCTGCCCCCTCTGCAATCCTGACTCTCTCTTCAATCTCCGCTTTGCTTAAATCTCCGTTTATGTTCAGCCCAACCTTACCAATCGAGAAGTTTCTTAACCTTTGGAATTTTCTCATCCTTTTTCTCTTCTTTCTCAACAATGGCTTCGGACTTCGTCTTGGGCCTGTAGCCGAGCCTGTCTCCGTAAAGCTCCACCACAAACTTTGCGGCAATCTTTGCCAAATCGTACATCTTGGCTTCAGTCAGCTCCCTGAATTCCGTCCTGCGTTTGTCCTTTCTCTTGTCCACGTAGTACAGGCAGAAAAGACAGCGATACGGGGAGATGGGCGTGGGCTCCTTATCAGAGAACACATCTTCGAAAGTTTCAATGGCACAGTAGGCCCCATCGCTGAACTTGCAGAACCTCACCCTCTCGTCAGATATCTCCTTGGCCACTCTGAGGAACTCGTTGAGCTCACCCGTGGTTTCTGCCTTTTTGCCCTTCTTGAAGAAGTACCACTCAAGAAGGAGGTAGACGAACTCCGATGGAGTCACTCCCGACTCGTCGCACTTTTTCATCAGAAGTTTTTCCATGTCCGGAGGAATTTCAACAGTTATTTTCATTTCCTGGCCTTCCTCCCCTTCCTTTTATCATCAGCGTCCAGTATCTCCTCTCCTTCTTCAACCACTTCGCCAGAAGTGTTCTCCTCCCCAACCATTGCCTTGGCGAGCATGTAGTAGCCTATGGAGTTGGCCCTTATCGGGTCGTCGGGTCTCTTCACTTCTCCAATGTCCTTAAAGCTCTCCTGAAACATCTCGTAAACTCCAGGTAGCAGGCTGCCTCCTCCCGTTAAAGTAAAGTTCTCCACCAGCGTTGTTGAAAGCCCTTCGAGAACGAGCTTTACCCTGCTTGTAATCCTCTCCACCCACGTTTTGACGTAACCCTCATAATCAGCCATTATTTCTTCTCTCCTTACACTTACTTTCTTTCCGCCCCTTATCCTTCCAATCTCGTATCCTTCAACTGTGAGAAGCTTTGTCATCTCCTCTGGAGTGATGCTGATGCCAATTCTGTTTCTAACGGCAACCTCAAGATTCTCATAGAGCTTGTCAACGCCCATGAGCATCGTGTCACCCTTGAGGTACTCCATGTCGGCAATCACGAGAACATCGGTTGTTCCAAAGCCTATGTCCACGCAAACTCCCGTCTCCACACCCATGTACATTATCGAACCCACTGGTTCTGGGAAAATTATAACCTGAGACCTGAGACCAGCTTCCATTTCCTTCTTCAACTCTTCCCTCTCCTTCTTTG
>DAINRD010000060.1:3290-8160 GCA_036742095.1 Archaeoglobus sp.
GAGGTGTGAAGAACCCTGCCCTCGTGAAGAGGTCTCAAAACCTCGACATTCTCCATTGACTGAACTATTGACAGGGCCTCATCACCCATGTAAACGCTCTTCGTCTCCCCCTTCAGGCTCCAGTCCTTCTCCTCACCGTAAGCAACAATGGATGGATAAAGCAGAACATTTTTTCCATCCGCCGTTATCTTTGTGTAGTTCGTGCCAATGTCAAGACCAATCGGTTGCATGTCTTCAGTACATTCGCCAATATAAAAAATTTCTTCGGGATAGGTTTTTAAAGTGATGGGTTGATAAAAAACCATGGTAAAAATCAGGCTCCACACAACCGTATCCTCTGAGACGGCAAGAAAAATCGAAGAGTTGAAGAAAAAGCATCGCACCACGAGCAGCGTGGTCGAGAAGGCAATTGATTTGCTTTACGCAACCGAGAACATCATTAGCTTGAAAAATGATGATTTGCTGATCCTTGCCTTTGTCAGAGAACTCAACTTCATGCTCTGTGCGAAGGACCACTACACCGCCCTCGCTGAAGGAGATGCTGAGAGGGCTGTGAGGGAGAGTATGATAGAGATGGCAGTCAAGTATCTATCAAAGAAGCCAATAAGCGAACTCGACTTTGAGGAGCTTCTCAGCGTTGTGGCAAGGCTCTGGAATCTTCTGAACAGGGCGGAGCATGCTGAAGTGCAACGCGATGGGGAGAAAATAAACTTCGTCTTCTACCACGACATGAGGAGCAGAGCTGTCTCTGAAATTCACCTGAATCTGCTGAATTACCTCTACGAGAAGTACTACAGCAAAAAATACGAGATGCAGGTTGATACCATAACCGTAAACGGTTTCTCAGTACTCTTCTTCCCAAAGGATTCCGTGAATTGACTTTCTCACCACCCCATACATATCCTCTTTCCTGACGACCCTTGGGTTCCTCTGCACGTGCTTTTCGCTCAGAAAAATTCTCTTCACGATCTCCTCAATGTCCTCCTCTCCTGCACCAACATCGCTCAGCCTGTAGGGAATTCCGACGTCCTTTAAAAGTTTGGCAAAGCCAATTCCTGCTTTGAGGGCAGTCTCCCTCTGCGATGAGCCCACCTCACCCAGAGCCTTTGCTATTCTGGCGTGCTTTTCAAGGTCAGCAATGGCGTTGTACTGCAGAACGTAGGGCATTGTGATACCAACGCTCTTTCCGTGGGGGCTGTGGTGGATGTGGTTGTGGGCGTAGCCGAGAGCGTGTCCCAGCCCTGTGCCGGCTGAGTTGAAAGCGACTCCGGCAAGGAGGGAGGCGTAGGACATTTCTGTTCTTGCCCTCACGTTCTCACCATTGGCATAAGCCTCCCTGAGAGCCTTTGGAATAATTGCAATGGCCTTCTCCGCAAACATGTCGGAGATGGGATTTGAGAAAAGGGACGTGTATGCTTCGATGGCATGGCAGAGAGCATCTATACCTGAGTTTGCTGTCAGGTGAGGGGGGGCAGGAGAGGGTGAGCTTGGGGTCAACAATGGCTGCATCCGCATAAAGGCTATCATCATCGAAAACGTACTTCACCTCTCTGCCCGGAATTTTGAAAACCGCAAGCTTCGTCACCTCGGAGCCAGTTCCCGCTGTAGTGGGGCATAGAACGAGCTTGCATTTCCTTTCGGGTAGCTTTCTCTCCACCAGCTCAACAGCCTTAACTTTTTCCCCTGCAGCAACCGCCGTGAGCTTTGCAACGTCCAGAGTGCTCCCTCCACCAACGCCAACAACTGTGTCAAAGCTGAATCTATCGATTACTTCGTCCACAATGCCAATTTCCGGTTCGGACTCCACTTCTGAGAAAACCTCGTAGTTAAAGTTGATGTTGAGGTCTTCAACTGCCTTTTTCACCGCCCTGTCCACAATAAACATCACTTTTCTCCCCTTTAGCCTCCCCACCTCCTCCTCAATTCTCTCCATTCTTCCCCATCCAAAAACTACTCTCACGCAGGAGAAGCTGAAGCTATCCAATCAGACCACCCCCGTACCTTAAAATCACCACCAGAGAGAGCAAAACCACAGATGAAAGAATTATCCTCCTCAACCTTTCCCCGTCCATCCTCGAAAGGATTCTGCTCCCCAATGCATAAGCGATGACGATGGAGGGGGCGAGAACAAGAAAGTTGGTGAGGATCTGGGCATTCACATGTCCAAAGGCGAAGAATGCGGAGAGTGTAGCTGTATCGATGACCACAAGGTAGGTTATCATGAAGCTCCTGATGAAGCTTGCTGCATAGCCCTGATTGGCGAGAGTAATCACGATCTGAGGGCCATTGACACCTGTTATAACTCCCATCGCCCCGCTTAGGAAGCCCATGCTCAGGAAAAGGGGTCTGGTTCTCCTTACTTTGAAATCCACACCAAGCAGCATAACACCAGCCATAATCCCCATACCAACGCCAATTGTAAGGCCAACGATTTCTTGGGGGAGCAGACCGAAGAAAAGGATTCCTGCGGCGATGCCAAAGAAGGCGCCGAGGTAAATCTCTCTCAGGCTGAAGTTCATTCTCTCTTTTAGCAGAAAAATCACGTTAACGAAGGATTCGAGGAGGATGATTAAAACAACAGCCTCTTTCGGGGGCATGAGGTTGGAGAAGATGGGGGAGAGAAGAATGGCGCTGCCAAATCCCGTCACAACTCTGACCGTGAATGCCACAAGGGTGAGAAAAAACATTGCTACAATCGTAGCTTCGTTCATTCCAGTCCCAGAAAATTCAGCAGCTTTTTCAGCCTCTCAACCCTCTCCTCATAGGCTTTAAAGCTGTATTCGTAAATCCCCTTTCCCACCTTCACACCAAGTTCGCCCCTCTTTATCCTCTCCTCAAGCCATTCAGGGGGTTTGAACTTCTCATCTCCGAATCTGCTGTAGAGATAGAGGGAAGCGTAGTAGGCAACATCAAGGCCGATGTAGTCAAGGTTGCCCAGTGGGCCGAAGAGAGTGTAAAGCAGGCCTAAGTGACGCTTCCAGACCCTGTCAATGTCCTCTGCCTTTATCCCCTCCTCAATCATCTTCGAAGCTTCGCTCAGCACAGCGGCATTGAACCTGTTCACCAAGGATTGCCTCCTGCAGACAACGACCTCCTTTCCAAGTTCTTTCAAAAAGCTCTCCACGAAGGTGACTGTTTCGCTGTTTGTAAACCTTGAAATCACAATTTCAACGAGGGGCATCACGTGGGGAGGATTCATCCAGTGAACACCGAGAAATCTTGAGGGGCTGTCAAGCTTCTCCGCAATATCGTCAACGCTTATAACTGACGTGTTTGAGCAGAGAGGTGCTGATGTGAGCATCTCTATCTCTCTGAGAACTTCAACCTTGGTTTTAAGGTCTTCAAAAACCGCCTCCATTACGATGTCGCAGTCTTTAACCTTTTCAAGGGAAGTCGTGAACTCTATCCTGCTCAAAAGTTCTTCTGGAATCTGTTCTCTCGCAGCTTCGAGAGCTTTTTCACTTACATCCTGCAGAACGACCTCGTGCTTTGAAGCGATGGCAATGGCAATCCCTCTTCCCATCAGTCCCGCTCCGACCACGAAGACCCTCATTCTTTCACCTCTGCAAGGGTTTTAAGGTGGTCTTCCACTATTTCCTCAGCGCTTTTCCACCTAATCTCCCATCCAAGCTCTTCAATTCTGCTGTACTTGTCAATAATTCCCACTTTTTCAACCATTTCAGTCATTAGCGTCGACTGCTGCGCAATTTTCTTGCTTTCCTCTTCAACCCTGAATTCAGGCTTGAAGGGAATGAATCTCTTTACAGCCTCAACGATGTCCTTTAATGAGAGGACAATACCACCAACATTGAATATTGGCTTTGAGACTCTATCTTTGCTGTATAACCTGAAAATGAGCCCCGCTGCATCCTTAACGTAGAGAACCGGGAGTTTTGCCTCCTGGGGCAAAGTTATGACGGATGTGCCCCTGAAGAAGGCATCGTCAATGAGGGAAGAGAAGACTACACTCGCTCCCATCCCCCTTCTGAAAGGCCCTATGAGGATGGGAAACCTCACGGCCCTGAAATCAATGCCGTAGGTGTAGCCGTAGTACGTTCCGAGAATTTCGGAGCAGGCTTTTGTAGCCCCGTAGAAGGTTGTGGGGTCTCTGTAGGAAAACTCCTCAAAGGGGTAGCTTCTCGGGCCGTAAACGGAGTGGCTGCTGGTGAAAACAACCTTCTCCACATCAAAAATCCTGCAGGCTTCGAGAATATTGAGCGTGCCCTCTGCGTTCGCTCTGAAAGCGTCCACGTGGCTTTTCTCCGCCTTTACGGAAAGCTCCGCTGCAGCGTGAATAACTCCCTCAATCTCGTGCTTCCTGAACACTTCAGCAACATCCGACCACGCTGTGACACTCCCAAACTCGAAGATTCCCTCTTTGCTCTCTTTCAGGTCGAGAATCACAGGAGAGTCGAAGTATTTCGCTACGAACCTTCCAAGAAACCCCGCTCCCCCTGTGATGAGCACCGACATCTTAACCCTCCGAGCCTGAAAGCAGGTAAGCGAGAGGGGAGATTTCGTCGAGCTTCACCCTCACGTCCAGCACCGCTGGCATAGCTGAATCAAGGGCTCTTTTCACGGCTTCCTTAACTTCCTCAGGTTTCTCAACCAGCTCTCCATACGCTCCCAAACTCTCCGCAAACCTGTCGTATCTGGCGTTGGGGTTGAGCATAACCCCATATCTCGCCCTCTCTGCTGACTTTGTTGAAAGCAGCCTCGTGTGGTTCACCAAGCCCCAGGCAGAGTCGTTGACCACGATTACGACTACCTGCAGACCGTGTCTTACAGCAGTATCTATTTCTGCTCCATACTGGGCCATATTTTCCAGAAAGGGCCCTCCTGAAAGCCTCCTGAACGTACTCGTGGAGCC
>DAINRD010000061.1:0-274 GCA_036742095.1 Archaeoglobus sp.
AATGGAGCATCGAGGAGGTATTGTGGTGGAGCAGAGGTTCGTTTTCACGACAAAATCGAGGCTGATTGATTTTGTTGCACCAGCAATAATAGGTGTTGTAACTCAGATGCTGGCTATAATCCTCTCTTCGAGCTCCATAGCGAGGGAGAAGAAGGAGGGAACGCTTGAACTCGTTTTCTCCACTCCGATGACGAGCTTTGACATGATAATGGGCAAGTTTCTGGCGATTACCGCACTCATCACCGCTGACATCTTCATAGTCATTGCCATAGCC
>DAINRD010000061.1:473-5268 GCA_036742095.1 Archaeoglobus sp.
CCACTACGCCTTCGATGTTGAGGTTAGGGGAAGCATGCTGCTGCTAATTTCAACAATGCTCCTCTTTCTCACGGGAACCATTGGCGTTGGTCTGGCAATCTCAGCAGTCTCTCAGACGCAGCTTCAGGGCATTCAGGGCTCAATGCTTTTCGCTCTCGTGAGCATATTCCTGTCAGGCTTCTTCTACCCCCTCGAAAGCATGCCCGAAGGTGCGAAACTTGTTTCCTACTTCATTCCCCTGACCTACGCAAACATAGCCTTCAGAGAGATTATGGTGAAGGGGAACGGAATAGAGGTGGTTTACCCGCAGATTGCCGTTCTCTGCCTTTACACGCTCATCAGCGTTTTAGCGGCCATTACGGTTTTGAGAAAGGTTATGGGAGGTGGTTCGCATGCTTAGGACACTTCTGGTAGTTTTTATGCTCCTGCTGACAGTTCAGGCTGCGCAGGCTGTCGAAGCAAAGGATGAGCCGGAATTAACCGCCTACCCTCTGAACACCATACTTAAAGCGGGGCAGGTTAACGAGCTGCAGGTTGTGGTGGTAAATGCAGCCAAGCCGGAGAACGTTTATGGCGGAGATCTGGAGAGGCAGCTGATCCAGAACGCAACGCTTACAGCTTACAACCTCGAAATATGGCTGGAAAGTGATGTTTTTGACGTGAAGAGTGGCAGGGTTTATCTTCAATCGCTGCCGCCCTCTGCAAGTGTAAAGCTCAGCTTTCTGGTTTCTGTCCCTGCAGATTACAGAGGGGAGGGGCTGGTTAAGCTGAAGGTGAATTACGAGAGGGTTGAAAGCGTTGAGGTGGAGTGGGATGGTGAAAACTACACGGCAAAATACGACTACGCAGAGGAAAGCGAGACCATAGAAATCAAAGTAGAGGTTCTTGAGGAGGCAAAGCCTGAGCTGCGGGTTTTTCTGCTAACTCCTGAGGTTTATGCTGGAGAGTTCAGCAGACTCTCTTTAGTCGTAGCCAACACGGGGCTGAGTGAGGTTAGAAGCGTGGTTTTGAGGGCAGAGGGCTTTGACGATGCTGTTCCAGCCCAGCACTACATCCCAGCCCTCCAGCCATCCCAGTCTCAGCAGATTACCTTCAGCGTTAAAGGGAACGGAACGTTCTCCGTTAAGACTGGATACACCTACGTCGATGCGGGGAAGCTAATCAAGGCTGAGGAGAACTTTCAGTTCGAAGTTCAGGTTAAGAAGCTCGAAGCCGATGTTTTTGTTATTCCAGAGAATCCAAGGCTGAGCAGGGAGGAGGGAATGGTGGATTTTTCCGTAATGAACGCCCATCTCAGCCCAATCACCAACCTGAGGCTATCGTTTGACGCTCCAGAGGAGTTCGAGCTGAAAAAGAGCGAGATTGTCATTGGAACTCTGCCCGCTGGAGGTGTTGTCAAGTTTTCTGTCCCCTACTCTCTCGATGACGACGCAATAGCTGGAGAGAAGGAGTGGGATGTAAAGGTGAGCTACGACCTGCAGGCTGAGAGGGTTGAGAGAGTCGAGGAGAGCAGAAAAATCCAGCTTTACCTCGAAAACGACCCCTACTTCGTGGTAATTTCAAAACCAGTGGTTTACCACGGCGAGAACGTAGTGACCTTCCAGCTGCTGAATGCTGGTGGAAAAGCGGAGGACGTGCACTTCAAGCTGATTCCAAGCCCCGGAATAAGGGTTAAGATGCCCGAAGCCTTTGCTGAGATTTTTGAAGCGGGAAAAGCTTTCAACATCAGCTTCAGCGTTGACGTTGACGAGGACGTCATTGCAGGAAACGAATACAGGCTCAGTATATCGTGGAAGGCCGAGAATGAGGCTGGAAGGGAAGTTTCGGGCGATGCTTACGGCTACGTAGTGGTTATGGAGAGGGCGTGGTATGAGAGGTATTTGGTGCCATTGATAGCGGTCATCGCCATAGCGCTGCTTGCTCTTCTCAGGCTAAAAATTAAACGATGAAAATCCCGTGGAAGTTCTTAAGGGAGCAGCAGCGAAGGACGCCGTTGTTGCTCTGGTCGAAGGGCTTCAGTCACAAAATTTTTTAAATAAAAGACTATCAAAAATTATGTTCCAGGGTATCTTCGTTCCCCACGTTACCCCCTTCGATTCAGAGGAGAAGGTGAACGAGGAGGTTCTCAGGTCTTTGGTCCACTATTTTGAGGAGGCTGGCCTGGATGGACTTGTAACTCTGGGAAGCAATGGTGAATTTCCCTGCCTGAGCTTTGAAGAGAAGGTCAGGGTTCTCGAAATAGTGAGAGATGAGGCCTCACTCCCGGTGATTGCTGGAGCGACCGAGAACTCCACGAGGGAGGTTGTGAGAATTTCCAGAGTCGCCATGGACCTGGGTGTGGATGCGGTGCTGGTTGCTCCGCCTTTCTATTTCAAACCTTCAAGGGACGAAATCAGGGCGCATTACTCAGCTATTGCTGAGAAGGTGGAGATTCCCATTTTCCTTTACAACGTGCCGAAATTCACCTTGGTGAACATTGACGTCGGCATTATCGAAACTCTGGTGGAAGAGCACTCAGGTATCGTGGGGATTAAAGATTCAGGCGGCTCAGTCGGACAGATTTCTGAGATAATCAGGAAATTTGGAAATCATCTGGACGTATTCGCAGGAACTGCAGACCTTCTATTTCCCTCACTCATGCTTGGGGCTAAGGGAGGGATTGTTGCCGTTGCCAACGTCGCCCCACGGCTTTGTGCGCAGATGTACTCTGCTTTTCTGAACAAGGATTATGAGAGAGCCAAGAAACTCCACTTCCTTGTAAACAAACTGAACGAGGTTCTCGTGAAAAAGTACAACCAGATTAGCGCGATCAAAGAGGCTATGGGAATTCTCGGAATTGAGGCTGGAAGGGCGCGTATGCCAACTCTCCCTTTGGCGGATGCTGCGGTGGATGAGATAAGGCAGGTTTTGGAAGAGACTGGGGTGAAGGGGCAGATTTAATAAACTGGTGTGGAGAGGAAATTTAATAAATTTAATCATTGTAAAATATCTATAACATTTTAACCTTACTAATTCGCCGAATTTGAAAAGTTTGAAATAGGAGAATAGAGAATGGCTGAATATGTTAGTTTCCGAGATGCACGGAGATGTTGAGACTGTAAAGGTTGGAACCGAGGTGCAGGGAAGAGTTCTCCACTGGGTTTACCTTTACTATTACCGAAACCTCCTCTTCGATACCGGTTGCCTCAACACAGCTCATGAGGTCTTCGAGCACTTTAAGGGGAGGGAAATCAAGGCCGTTCTAATAACCCACTACCACGAAGACCATATCGGAGCTGTAAACCTCTTTAAGGAGATAACTGACGTTTACGTCCCGGAAGAATCCCTCGAAATTCTGAAAAATCCCCCAGACATACCCAAATACAGAAAAATAGGCTGGGGGCAGCCTGAAAAGATTGAGGGTGTTAAGGTTACAAAAGAGGTGATGAAGTTCGACGATGTGGAGGTGAGGATGATAAAAACCCACGGCCACAGCTTCGACCTTGTAAGCTACCTCGTTGACGACAAACTCTTCTGCGGTGATCTGGTAATCAACACAGCCCAGATGGTCTGCATGCGTGAAGAGGACCTTATTGGGACAATAGAATCAATCGAAAAAGTTCTGAAATACGACTTCAGCTATGCTTACACGGGAGTTGGAGTTGCGAGCAGGGAGGAGGTGTTTGAGTACCTCAACTATCTGAAGGGGCTGAAGGAGAAGGCTGAGAAGCTTTACGCTGAGGGGAAGAGCATTGATGAAATTGTAAATGCATGCTTTCCAAATCCATCTCAGAAGGCCATTCTGATGGAGTTCGTCAGCGAGAAGGAGTGGGCGAGGGAGAACATGGTGAAATCTCTCCTTGGACTGCCGAGAGAATAAAAAAATAAAAGTTAATCCTCAATTTTCTCAAACTGGTCCTTGGCAGCCCCGCAAACAGGGCAAACCCAGTCGTCCGGCAGGTCTTCCCACTTCGTCCCAGCGGGAATGTCGTTTTCTGGGTCTCCCTCAGCCTCATCGTAAACGTAACCGCAAATCTGGCACTCATACTTCGCCATTTTATCAACCTCCGTAAGCCAAATCAACTCCATCCTCGGTGAGGTAGAGCTTCCCATCCTTCTCCACAACAAAACCCTCAGCTATGAGGTAATCGAGGTTGAACTTGAACTCGAAGTCCGACACATCACCAAGCTCCTTCTTGAGCTCTTCCCTCGTAATTCCCCTGTCACCAATTTTCTCAGCCATTCTTTTCCTCAGAGGATTTGAGGCAGCCTTAAACAACCTTTCGTGCTGCTCCCTATCCCTTTCCCTTTCAGCCACAAAAACACCTCCAGCAATCGAATTTATCTTTTTTCTATTATTAATCTTTCCCTCGATTTCCAGACTTTCAAAAACCAAAAAAGGAAGCGAGAGATGTTTGCCTCGTAACAAGTGCCCTCCACTCCCTGTTCTCAACCCTCTGCGATGCTGCTGCAAGGGCGTCGTTAAAGCTCTCAAAAGCTTCCGGATTGCCTTTAAGAGCTTTCCTTACTCCCTCCTCCACAACCCAGACGCCAAGGGGAGCGTAGTAGGAGGGCTTGATTTCCCTTATGACGAGAACTGAAGCCTGCCGCCTTTTTTCCCTTAAATACTCAAGCACAGGCAAGCGTGCAGCGTAGTATCCACCGCTTAAACTGGAATACTCCCCCTTAGGCCTTATATCTTCACTGTCAACGCCAATCCAGTCTTCCTTGGGGCTCCAGAAGGAATTTCTCTGCCAGATTTCGATGAGCTGGAAGAAGTAATTTTCAGGAGTGAGGATAACCTCGAAGTGGTTGC
>DAINRD010000061.1:5278-6905 GCA_036742095.1 Archaeoglobus sp.
TGGTTGCCGAAGTGTTCGTAGTGAAAGAGGAGAGTTTTGTCAACGAATTTGAAGTCGGCAATCTCCCTCTTGATGGCTTCTCCAAGGATGCTGTGCACTGCAGTGATGCTCCACCGTGTTGGAACAAACTTTCTCCTCTTCCTTTCCCCAAGAATGCCCGCAGAGAAAATTTTCTGGAGGTAGTAGGTTGAGAAACCGTGGTTGTAGAGGTATCTGAGAGCTTCGTAGGCCTTCAAATCGTCGTAGTAAACCTTCTCAACCTTATCGGGAATTTTCGGGTTTTCTGCGAGCCTTATGGATTCGGCAATTGCTGAGTAACCCATCGGCTGCATAACATCATCGAACTCGGCCTTCTTGCTCACTTTCCTGATTTCCGCCTCAACATCGACGGGCTTAATTGCTGCGGTCATTTCCTGAAGCTCCATGACCTCTTTCCCCCCCTCTCTCACGTCCTCAACTCTGAAACTCCTCGAAACTCTCAGCAGAGAGGTTCTGAGTTGAATGACCTCCTCAATGCTCTTCCAAAGCCACGGAGAGTCTGCGTAAACAGGGTCAGCTTTAAGGGAAACGAGGGGACCAACGTAAACCTTAGGATATCCAATCCTCCCCACGAAAATTGAGGGCGGTGAGGGGTCGAGAATTCTGCTGTCAATTTTAATCTCCTTCAGGAACCTGTATTTCTCCAGCAGGGGGCATTTGCTCCTCCCGCAGAGGAGTTTTCCCTTGCATTCCGCACACCTCACGAAAACCATTCAGCGTCAGGTTTTAAGTATGCTCCTGCAAAATCATATCATGATTGAGGTGGAAATGCTCGATGTGGGAGGTAAAAAGCTGCTCGGATTGAAGGTTAACTTGCCAAACGCCCCTCTGCTGCTTTTAATCCACGAAAAACTGGTTGTGGGATGCGGGTACATAAGCGCTGAGGCGATGGAGAGGGTTGGCAATGCGGCATGCGTTGTGAGGGGAGTGAGAAGCTTTCAGGATATGCTTTCAGCCGAGATTGCAGAGCTTACATCAAAGGCCGAAGAATATGGTTTGAGAAGTGGGATGAAGGTGGAAGAGGCGTTGAAGATGCTTTAGGTTTTTTGTCGGGCAAAGATTCTGACAAAAAACAGGCTGATTTCAAAGAAAATAACCATTGGCACAGCCACCATTATCTGTGTAAAGACATCCGGGGGTGTGGTGATTGCCCCAATGACGAAAAATGCCACATAAATGTGCCTTCTGTAATAGGAAAGAGTCTCGTACTTCACTATTTCATTTTTCACGAGGAAAAACAGAACGAGCGGCAACTCAAAAACCATTCCAAAGAGGACGAGCATCAGGGCGACGAAGTTGACAAATTCGGAAAGGCTGTAGAGTGGCACAGCTCCCTGAGAGACTGCCATTAAGTAGAGAAACTGGATGAAGAACTTCATCATGTTATAGCCGTAGAAGATGCCCAGGCCAAAGAGAAAAATAGCTGCCAGACCGTACTTAAAGGCTGTGGTTTTTCTGAAGCTGAAGTTAATGACTCCCCTCTCCCTTAAAGCAGTCAGGACAAGGTGGAAAATGTAGGGGAGAGCTGCAGCGATTCCCACGGCGAGAGAGATTTTGAGGTAAAGGAGCAGGCCCTCCAGAGGGGTCA
>DAINRD010000061.1:6915-8122 GCA_036742095.1 Archaeoglobus sp.
AGGGGTCAGCAGGACAGGAGACGTCGTGAGCTGCATTGCTATTCTAACGAGGCTTTTTGTTGCGTTCATGGCGGCAGTTCTGTTCAAATCCGAGGGGTGCTGGGCGTAGTTTTCAAGTTCAGCTGAAATCTTCCTGAGCTCCTCCGCAATGGAAAGAATTTTGTCCCTGTTCTCTATTGCGGCCTCTCCGGGGAAGAGGTCCCCGAGTATTTTTCCGATAACTACGTTCGCACCGAAAGTGAAAAACAGGGAGCTGACAGCGATTACAATTAAAGCGATTTTGAGAAACTCTCTCCTGAGCTTTGCCACAACTGCCAGCCAGTCCTTAGCTTCCACGATACTTCAAGTGGTTGGAGATATTTAAAATTAGGGCTCACAGTAGGTGGTGTAAACGTAGTCCAGAATTCCCCTGAGCGAGTTTTCTATGAAGAAATCCTCTCTTTTCTTAATATCGTCATCAAGCAGATGGTAACGGGCAAATCTCCTGTCCTTCTCCAGAAGCTCCTCCTTAGCCTCTCTGATTATTTCATCTTCCTCCTCAAAATCCCTCCTGCAGGCAATGTCATAAACGATATCCACCCAGAATCTGAGCTGCTTGTTAGCCTTTTCAATAATCTCCAAGCTGTCTCTCTTAAATCCGAAGTGCCCGAAGCAAACTCTCAAGCTTCCTAAGTCCTTCAGCCTCTCCAGGGTGGACTGGGCAACCTCGAAAATGAACCTCTTGGGGGTGGCAGGGCGGAGGTAGTAGTTGTTTTTCAATGGCATGTGCACGCCCGCAGCCTCGCCAATGAACAGAAACTCCCTGAAAACGTAGCACTGGTGGTGGGGAGCGTGGCCTGGAGCGTCAATGACCTCAATGCTCTCCCCGGCAAACTCTATTTCCCCATCCCAAAGAGATTCTTCACTCACCGGTCTTGGCTCTGTGTAAACCTTTGCAATATCGCCAAGAGCGACCTTCGACGCCTCCCAGAGCCTTTCAGTGTTGATGAGATGTCTCTTCCCCTTTTCGTGCACAACCACCTTTGCACGGGGGAAGTGCTGGAGGAGGTCTCCTAAACCGCCACCATGGTCGAGATGGATGTGGGTGAGGAGTATGTAGGGCACCTTCCTTATTTCGAGATATTTGAGGGCCTCAAGAAGCTTGGGTATGGTCGAGGAGGGGCCAACATCAGTTATAACAGCCCCGTCACCATTTTGTGATATCCAC
>DAINRD010000062.1:0-854 GCA_036742095.1 Archaeoglobus sp.
CTGTGCTCGTAGTCTTCGACAATCGTTATGGAATAGCTATTTCCAGCAGCTGTACCAACTGCAGCGCACGCAAACCAGGTCATCAACAAAGCGTCCCATACCCTCTCCATAACTTACATTTGGTCAATGAAATCAAAAACTGTTGGAAATTGTTTGATTCGTTTCTAAGAAATTCGAAAAATTTAAATTTTGGATGTTTAAAAGTGCATAGATGGAGGAGCTTAAATTTTTCTTAGATGACTTGAGACTCCTCCTTAACAAAAATCGAATCGAAATCCTGAAAATTCTGCGCAGGAGAAAATATACTGCTTCTGAGCTTGCTAAGCTCCTGAACTTGTCCGTTCCAACCGTTCTCTACCACCTTTCAATCCTCGAAAGTATTGGTTTCGTTAAAAGGCACGATTCTGAAAGAAAGTGGGTTTACTATGAATTAACTGAAAAGGGTTCGAGATTTCTGTCAGGAATTCTTAAAATTGTGCTGGCTTCCTGTACAGTTGCTCTCATACTGTTAACTGCTCTCTCTCCTAAAGATACTACTCAAAAGCCGTTGGGGGGAACGGCATCACCAATATTTACAGTTATTGCGCTTGCTATTTTAATATTGATGGTGTATTTTATCATAAAATTGATAAAAAAGTAAATTGTCTGTAAGAATCTAATATTTTTTGTGTATTCATCAGAAATTGGTAATTTGCAGAAACTAAAACTACACACTACTGTTTGAGCGATTAAAAAATCTTAAAAGTTTAAGGGGGCAAAAAGATATGTTTTCTTTTATCTTGTTGGAGATTTTATTATCGTTATTGAAATGTTCTGCTGGATTAGGGGATACCATGAACAAAGGAAAATTCGCT
>DAINRD010000062.1:864-7631 GCA_036742095.1 Archaeoglobus sp.
TTGTTTTCCTCTGGTTGCTCGCCGTCCCGCTCGAAAACTTCACAGCTGAAAAAATTGTCATGGTTCTGCTCACCTCGCCCATCTTTACAATCTTACTCGCCTTTAACCTCTCAAGGTTCCTCAAGCAGCACGGCTACTTTTCCCCATTCTACTGCATGGAAAATACAATTGAAAATCCAATCTACGCGAAATAATCCTTCTCTATCTCCTGTAACCCCTCAATGCTGCCTTCTTTAACAACTTCCCCACTGGCAAGGATGTAAAACCTCTCAGCAACGTCAAAGGCCATCTGAGTGTTCTGTTCTACCAGAAGAATGGCGATACCGAGTTCTTCCTCAATTGCCTCAATCCTCTCGGCTATTTTCTCAACAACAATTGGAGCCAAACCCATCGAGGGTTCATCCAGAAGCAATAGTTTTGGCTCAAGCATCAAAGCCCTTGCAATGGCAATCATTTGCTGTTCTCCACCGCTGAGGTTTTTGGAAAGCTGCCTCCTCTTCTCCCTGAGGTTTGGGAAGAGAGAGTAGACAAAATCGAGCTTATCTTCACTGCCAGCAATCAAAAGATTATCCTCAACAGTCATTTCAGGAAAAAGTCTTCTGCCCTCAGGGCTAATGGCAATTCCAAGTCTTATTCTTTCATGTGGCTTAAGGGCTGAGATTTCCCTACCATCAAAGATTATTCTCCCATCCGTTTGAACGAGGCCGCATATAGATTTGAGAAGCGTTGTCTTGCCCGCTCCATTTGGTCCAAGAACAGCAACAGCTTCTCCCTCATCTATGCTGATATTTACGTTTCTCAGGACCTGAGCTTTACCGTAGAAGGCATTGAGATTTTCGACTTTAAGCAACTGCATATCTTTTACCGAGATATGCTTCTATAACAGCTTTTTCCCTTACAACCTCATCAGGGTGGCCCTCAAAAATGATCTTTCCAGAATTCAAAACAACAACCTTCTCAGTGACGTTGAACAGGTCTTTTAGTCTGTGCTCAATAATCGCGATGGAGTGACCATTTTGGTTAATTCCTTCGATTAAACTGGCCAGTTCCCTTGCTTCCTTTGGGCTCAAACCTGAAAAAGGCTCGTCGAGCAGGAGTAGTTTTCCCAGAGGCCGAAGTCTCTAAGATAATCGAGTTCAGAGGTGACAGTAAGCATGTTCTGCTCCACCGTCATGTTGCTGAAAACCTTCACAATCTGGAAAGTTCTGACAACGCCCATTTTTGCAAGCTGGCTCGGTTTCAGCCCGGTCACGTTTTTTCCCTGAAACTTGACTTCTCCCTGGTCAGGCCTCAGAAATCCTGAAATTATGTTGAAAAGCGTTGTTTTACCCGCTCCATTGGGGCCAATGATGCCCAACCTTTCCCCACTGTTTATTTTGAGGTTAACTCCTTCCGGAACTCTGACCTCACCGAACTTCTTGTGCACGTTCCTGACCTTTAGCATATCCTTAAACGTGAAAGCAATGTTTAAATACTTTGCTGTGTTTTTCCAAACCATGAGACATGCTAAAGCTGTGCTAACACTAATATTGCTCGCCACTCTCCTGTCACTGTGCACGCAACCACAGCAGACAGAGAGGGAAAAGGTAGTCATTGGAGTCATAGGTCCAATGGCTCTGCCTGAGGGGCAGGCCGAAGAAAAGGCTGTGAAACTTGCAGTAGAGGAAATAAACGCTCAGGGAGGGATACTTGGCTATAAGGTGGAGGTGGTTGTTGGGGATACAAAGCTGGACTCAAACACAGCCACCTCTGAGTTCAGGAGGCTTGCAACAGCTGAAAAGGCTGACGTGATTATTGGTGGGTTCTCAAGCGGAGTGTTGTCTGCAATGATGGAGACGATGGCGGAAACAAAGACACTGTTCCTCTCCGACGCCTCCTCACCTGAGCATGCAAAGAAAGTGGAGCAGAATTATGAAAGGTACAAGTACTGGTTCAGAGTTTCGCAAAACAACGGCTCCACCTTTGCTCTCGATCTGGCGGACATGGTGAAGTTTTTGAGGGAGAGCGGCTATGAGGTGAAGAAGGTCTACGTCATCAGGGACGAGCACGTGTGGACAGACCCGGTTATGAGCGCCCTCAAACCGATGCTTGAGGAGATGGGGGTTGAAATTGTCAAAGATGTGAAAATACCCAGAGGATACTCCGAATACGAGCAGTTAATTTCTGAAGCTGAAAGCCTCGGTGCTGACCTGATAATGCCGATTCTTGCCATCAGCGGAACTGGGGATGTGCTGGTTAAGCAGTGGGCCACTCTGAAACCGAACATACTGCTCGCAGGTCACGACCTTGCACCAATTGACGCTGAATTCTACGAGAAAACCAACGGTATGGCCAATTACGAGATTTTCCTCGCAGATGGAGGCGCTCTTGTCACATCTCCACCAACGGAGAAGTGCAGAGAGTTCGTTGAGGCATACAAGGCCAAATACGGTCACTATCCTGAATCGCATCAGGCTTATGGGGCTTATGACGCAGTATACCTCTACAAGATGGTCGTGGAGATGGCTGCAAAGGCTGGAGAGAAGGACCCCTTTGACCCGGACGTGCTTGTGAAGTATTTAGAAAAGTTCGATGCATCAAATCCCGCACAGCTTACGAGGCCAATAGCTTTCTACAAGAACCACGACCTTATGTGGGGTGACAATTACGTCAGAAACTGGATTTCGCAGTGGCAGGATGGGAAGCAGTACATAATCTACCCGCCATCGGTGGCCAATGGCGAGCTGAAGCTTCCACCGTGGATAGAAAAGTAGTTAAACAAGGGCCAAGCTGCTTGGAACATGATTGAGACGCTGGTAAAGATTGCAGTCTTTGGTGCGGTGGTAGGAGGAATCTGGGGACTCGTTGCCTCAGGTTTCTCCCTTATTTTTGGAGTTTCGAGAATTCTCAACTTTGCCCATGGGGCAGCATTCGTGAGTTCAGCTTTTCTTGCGTTCCTTCTGGTTAATGAAGGATACAACCTTTATTTTGCTGTCATTGCCGCCCTTCTGCTGGCAGCGCTGATTGGAGTAATCGTTTACTTCCTTACAAAGCCAGTAAGGAAAAACGAGGTTATGGTAGTCATTGTAACACTTGCTTTCGCCCTGCTCGTACAGCAGGTTCTGCTTGTCAACTTTGGAGACAGGGGTGTTTCGGTTCAGCCATTCTTAGAGGGAGTTTTGGAATTTTACGGGGTGAAGGTTACTTACATGCGAATTCTTTCCTTTATCCTCGCAATTATATGCCTGATGGCCCTTGAAATCTTTGTATCGAGGACGAGGCTTGGGAAAAGGATTATGGCGACTTCACAGGACAGTGAGGCTGCGATGATGATTGGGATTGACGTGGAGAGAATTTTCATTCTTGTGATGGTGCTTTCGTCACTTCTCGCTGGCTTAGCAGGCATCCTTTACGCCCAGATTTTTGCTGTAACTCCTGAAGTTTCACTAAGGGCCCTTATATATGCCTTTGCCATCGTCATTCTTGGCGGTTTGGGGAGTTTGAGGGGAAGCATTTTGGCATCCTTCATCGTGGGCTACATTCTCGTCGCAACCATAACCTTCCTTGGAGCGAGGTGGTCGGAGTTCGTTATGCTGCTCGCCATAGTGGCAATTCTGGTTGTGAAGCCAACAGGACTCTTCGGGGTGGAAGAATGAAGTGGAGAATCGTTCAGGTCATTGTCGTGATTATCGCTGCTCTCATGCCCTTCGTGCTCAATGAAGCTTATGTCTACATCCTCGGCCTTGCTTTCGTTTTCGCCATAATGGTCCTGAGCTGGGACCTGATGGTTGGCTATACTGGTCAGGTGAACCTCGGTCACACCACCTTTGTCGGTCTGGGAGCTTATGTCGCTGCTCTGTTGCAAACACCTCTCAGGGCAGGGATTGCTGTACACCCTGCACTTGCCATTTTATCTGGCGGTATTGTCGCCTCAGCTGTAGGAGTTGGGATTGGAGTTGTCACGCTGAGATTGAGGGGTTATTACTTCTCCCTCGTTACGGCAATTCTTCCTCTGGTATTCATGCAGACTGTTTTCATCTGGAGAGAGCTTTTTGGGGGCGAGGAGGGATTTTCCATTGCTGGCTACTCTCTTCTGAACTCCACGTTGGAGAAGTACTACTTCAGCCTCTTTCTCCTCATCGTGACTTTCATCATCCTCAAGAAAATCGTGAGCAGCAGAATAGGCCTGAGGTTTATGGCCGTGAGGGACAGCGAGGAACTTGCTGAAAGTTTGGGAATCGACACCACAAAATACAAAGTGCTTGCCTTCGCAATTAGTTCCTTCTTTGCCGGAATTGCTGGGGCAGTTATAGTCAACTACCGCTACACTGTGAGTCCTGAGCTTTACGGAGTCCCCTTAATGCTGCTGATAATACTCGCTGCAGTTCTTGGCGGTCTTGGCACGCTTTATGGCCCCTTAATTGGGGCAATTGTCATATATCTGGCCAAAAACTGGTGGCTGGGAGATTTGATTAGAATGACGTCACTTCCACTCAACGATGAAATCGTTCTCTACGCCATACTCATTGCCGTGGGCATTCTCATGCCACACGGCCTGTATCATGAACTGAAGGTCAGGATGGGACTGATGGGGAGGGAAGAAGAATTTTGAGTCAGTGAGAAAGGAAGGGCAAAGGCAATAAACAGGAAAGTGAAGAAATACTATGGAACTGCTGTTCAGAAGAGTATCCATCAGGAAGTTCAAAAAGGATGATGTTGATGACGAGACTGTTATAAAGATTCTCGAAGCTGGGAATGCCGCTCCCTCAGCAGGAAACCTTCAGGCAAGAGATTTTATTGTTGTGAGAAATGAAGAGACGAAAAAGAAGCTGGCGATGGCAGCCCTGAAGCAGATGTTCATTGCCGAGGCTCCAGTTGTTGTAGTTGTTTGTGCCAACTACCCGAGAAGCATGAGGGTTTATGGAGAAAGGGGAAGGCTTTATGCCGAACAGGATGCAACAGCAGCTATTGAGAACATTCTGCTGGCTGTTACAGCCCTGAACCTCGGGGCTGTATGGGTGGGGGCCTTTGACGAGAAACAGGTTTCCGAGATTCTCGAACTGCCAGAGTTTGTCAGACCTATGGCCATCATCCCCATTGGCCATCCCGCAGAGAACCCTTCGCCCAGAAGCAGATATCCGGTAAGCATGCTCACTCACTACGAAAAATGGTAAATAACTACTGACTCCTTCTCCCAATTATTTCTGAAAGCAGCTCGCCATCCACACCAACGTTCTCCAGCTCCACCTCGTGAATTATCACGCTGACGTGCTTAACTCCATAAACTTCCCTCACGACTTCCGTCAGCCTTCTCACAAGTTCCTTTTTTGTGTTCAAATCCGCCTTCGGACCTTCAACTATTATTGCGGGCATCCCATCACCTCCTTTTTTATTTCGTCACTCTTTTATAAAAAAGAAAGGTTCAATACTTAACCTCGAAGGCAGGCTCCACACCAATCAAGTCTGAAAGCCTTCCCTTGCACTCCTCAGCCCAAACCGCCTTAACCTTCATCCCCAATCTGACCTTCTCCGGCTCAGTGTTTACCAAAGGCAGAACTAAAGACGAGGAGGTGCCCTCGAATCTAACCATTGCCAGAATTATCTGCTCCCCCTCCTTCAGAAATCCAGCCTGTACCGCATCGATGCCCGCAATGACAACTTTTCCCTTTTCAAGAGGTGGGGAGACGAGGAAGGCAAGCACCTCTCCATACTGGCTGACCTCAATCTTCTCCGCTGTCTCTGTAAAGCACCTCGCACAGATCTCCCTTGGTGGTACATACACCCTGCCGCATGAAGTGCAGAGAGAGCCTATGATTTTTCTCTCCCTGAAGCTTTTGACGTACTCATCCAGATAGCCCTCCGGAGCCTTCCACCTGTAGGCCCCAACGTTCCACTCTCCCTCCACCTGCATGGTTTTCTCGAACTTCTCCTTAATCAGTTTCATTTCCATCACCTCGGCTTATCTCCAAGCACCATTACCGTGTTGAACTGCACCTGTCCTCCCCATGCGTGGGCAACCGCATTTCTCACGTCCTTGGGCACCTGATGCTCCTCTGCCTTACCCATTATCTGCAGTGCTGCCTCCACAACCCTCTGCATGCCAGAAGAGCCAATGGCGTTTGTTGCATTAACACCTCCAGAGGGGCATATTGGGAAGTCGCCGTCAATCTCGGTTACACCTTCCTCAACCGCTTTCCAAGCGGTGCCATCATCGAAGAACCCAAGCCTCTCGCTGAACATCAGCTCCTGATGGGGGAAGGGGGCGTAAATCTCAGCAACATCTATCTCCTTTCTTGGGTCTTTAATCCCCGCCCTCTCGTAGGCCTTTCTGGCAGAGAGAATCGCCCCAATCTGGTCGGAGTAGTCGATAACTCCTGTCCCCTGATAGCTCTCTCCCTGATCCGCCTCCTCGTCAGCGTACGCTGCAACACCCTTAACCCACGCCACCTCCTTGACTCCAAGCCTCTTGACTGCATCCTCGCTGGCGTAAATAACGCATGACGCTCCATGTGGAGAAGGCGGTAAACCTGGACAGCATAATGAACCCCGATGCCGTTTTCAAGGTCGTTGAGGCTGCAAAGCCCTACGTGGAGCAGCTGGAGGGAGAATGATGCAGAGCCTATATTTTGAGGATTTCCAGGAAGGGATGGAACTCGAAACTGTCGGGAGAACGGTAACGGAAGCGGACATAGTGATGTTTGCAGCCCTAACAGGAGACTGGAATCCCATTCACGTCGACGCTGAATACGCAAAGACAACAATTTTCGGTCAGCGAATTGCCCATGGCA
>DAINRD010000062.1:7641-7911 GCA_036742095.1 Archaeoglobus sp.
CTGCTGATGAGGCTGGGCTTTTTGGAAGAGACCGTTGTGGCCTTTTACGGCGTTGACAGGCTTCGCTTTACCAATCCCGTTTTCATTGGAGACACGATTAAGGCGAGGGCAAAGGTTGTGGAGAAGCAGGACAGGGGGCAGTTTGGAGTCGTGAAGATAGAAGCGAGTGTGGTGAAACAGACAGGCGATGTGGTGCTGAACTGCATTCTGAGGGTTGCGGTGAAGAAGAAAGGCTGAGAGGTGAGAAAATGCACTTTGAATTCAACGAGG
>DAINRD010000063.1:0-7910 GCA_036742095.1 Archaeoglobus sp.
AGGAGTGGCGATGAAGATTACTTCAAAACTGCTAAGATTATGACGGCAGTTCTGGCTGTCAACTTCGCACTTGGAGCAATAACCGGCACCCTCGTGGAGTTTGGACTGGTTCAGGCGTGGCCCGGAACGATTCTGGCCATAGCAAGCTTTGCCTTTGCTCCCCTCGCCCTTGAGCTCGTAGCCTTTGCCAACGAAATCGCAACGCTCGTGCTTTTCATAGTGACCCTTGGAAGGATAAGGACGTCCTACAGCATAGCAATTCTCACAATCTACTGGATTTTCGCTACTCTCTCAGGAGTGCTGATTATGAGCGTGAACTCCTGGCTTGTTGCGCCATGGGGAACGGGGTTCATCGCGAAGGCCATCTACCCCTTCATGCCGGAATTCGGTGAACTTGCTGCAGACCCCCAGAAGTTCGTTATTCTGAAGATTCTGACCATCGCTTCGGGAATGCCCATTCAGGCGATAATCCAGAATCCTGAAGTTGCGGGGAAGGTTGGCGTGATACTAACTGACCCCTATGTGGCAATTGCCAATAGATTTGCTGTCATCTCTGCTCTGCACGCTCTCTTTGCTGCCTTTACTGTGGGCACTTCCATAGCATTGCTTGCCTTCTCCCTGAGGTACTACCTCAGCGGTGGTGAGAGAAATCTGAAGGCGGCAAAGGTCGTCTCCTTCATGATTCTCGTGCTGTTTCTGGTTCAGCCGACGATTCTCGGCCACTTCATGGGAGAGGGAGTCGTGGAGATGAATCCGACAAAGTTTGCAATGATGGAGAATGCCAGGGAAACCTTCTACAACCCAATGGTGGCTCTTGTTGCCTACGGCGACCCATCAAGACCCATCGTTGGATTTGACGAGTTCGAGAAACAGTGCAATTCCCTTGGCGACACCAAGCTGGGGGAGCTGGCAGGAAAGCTGGGGATAACTGAGGGTGCCGTTATCGCCACAGCCGAGCAGATTGGGGTTAAGGTTGGCAGCTTGGAGCTTCAGAAGGCTTTGAACACTGAGTTAAGGCAGATATGTCTCACAGACCTGAAGAGGGCTGAAAGCAGAATTGCGGTGGTTCATGCAGCCTACTACACCAAAATTGCCTTCGGCGTTATCGGCTTCGTTTCGGCAATCGCCCTCTTTTCCCACTTCAGGCGCTTACCCCTGCTATCTTCGCTGGTTGATAGGATTCTGGGAAGAAGGGCTATGCTGATTCTGCCTGTTGGAGTTTTCCTCGGGGCTGTTGTTCCATCAGTGCTGGGTTGGTATGTCAGAGAAGTTGGGAGGAAGCCCTGGACTGTTTACGGAATTCTCTACCCTGAGGAACTGGTGACGGTGGTTGACTACGGGAGGAGCCCTGAGTTTGCCGCCTTCATGGGGGCTGTAATCATAGCCATTGTAGCATTCGGAATGGTCTCAATGTACTTTGTGGCAACGAGAGGCTACAGATACCTCTTCAGGGGTGATGGGAATGAGTGAGTTCGGCTTTTTCGGGCTTGGGTTTGCCGTGCTTCTCCACATAATCTTCGTTTCAATCACAATTGGTGTTGGCTGGATTGCAGCCTACTCGCGCCTTAAGGCCTACCTCAGCAACAGCAGCTACCTCGAAATGTTCTCAAGGAAGGTCTTCAAGGTAATGGTGGTCTTCGAACTCTTTTCTGGAGTCTGGGGAACCATAATTACAGTTTTCCTTGCAGGATTCTTCCCGACTCTGACCGCCCTCGCCACCAATGTTCTGTTTGTCCCGCTGCTTATTGCACTGATTTCAATCATGGTCAGAATCCCAAGCATCGGTATTTTCTGGTACACGTGGGGCAAGATACATCCAAGATACCACAGCCTCGTCGGAATTCTGATGGCAGTATCAGGCTTCACAATTCCACTTGGATTCAGGGCCATTTTC
The DNA here is from genome assembly GCA_036742095.1 of Archaeoglobus sp. Classification (GTDB taxonomy): domain Archaea; phylum Halobacteriota; class Archaeoglobi; order Archaeoglobales; family Archaeoglobaceae; genus Archaeoglobus. Next base: position 1,895 of record DAINRD010000063.1, read on the forward strand.
TCCGAAATCACCGTTCCCACTGCAGTTGCCGAGTATCTCTCCACCTCAGCTGTCTCACCGCTTGCAGCCTACGCCAGCCCCTTCTTCTGGCTGCTCTACCTCCACACGCTCTTTGCGGTTATGTCTGTGGGAGGATTTGTGGTTGCCTATCTGATGTCCCTTGAAGGGGATTTCGACGGGATGAGGGCTGGATACCTCTACGGTTTAGGCTTTCTACTGGTTCAGATTCCAATGGGTGTTATTTTCTGGGCCACACTCCACGACTACGCCCCTTACATCTTTTCAAGTGTCACCTTTGGCTCCTTCGCTCCCGCTCTCGCTGCCAAGATAACTGTTGTGTTGGTGCTGTTCACGCTGGGCATTCTTGGGTATATAAAGGAAAGTGCCTCCTTCACAAAGTACTCGCTCATCCTCGCCCTTTCAGCCGTATTCTTAGGGGAGCTGATGATAAGCGGTGCAAGATACCCCTACATGGTGATTGTCGGCAACACCGGACTGCCAATCGCAGCCTTTTCAAACTTCTACATCGAAGTTCCAATGGTTGCTGTGTACGTAATCATGGCCTTCCTGCTCATAAGCCTCGCAGTGTTCCTCACAGCAGCATTTTACGCCCTCTTCAAGAGATATCTGTCGGAAACGCCAGAAGTTTGAGTTTTAATTTTATTTTTGATAAGGTAAGCAGAGGATAACGTTTTCTAAATTAATTCTACCCTACTCATAAAATAATCCAGCCCGGAAAACTCCACCAGCGCGTTTTGGATGTGTTTATATGGGGAATAGAAACAGAAACGTATTGGAATGTTTGGAGGATGAAGAGTCGCAACATTTTAAAAGGTTGAGAAAATATGAGGTGCTCAATACAAAACTCTGCAATCCGAAACGCTCAACCTATCTTCCTAATCCTGCCATCCCCCTTAATTTTCCTGAAATGCTCTATCTCCTCCTTCATCCCCTCTGTTATCTCCTCTCCAAAAATCCACAGTTCATCGCAAAACTCCATCAGCCTTTTGTTCATCTCCAGAGCCTTTCTTCTCTCCTCTGGATTGTTATCGTCTATGAACTGGCTGAAGTAGATGTGAGGAGCTAAGGGAATGCAGCCCTTTTCAAGGACAAATCGGCAGTACTCCTTGGCTTTCTCGATGTTTTCCAATTTGCCCTGAAAGGGAGAGCAGACGACTACGATTCTCATTTTTTCTCCTCCTCGCTTTCCGCTGAACAACTTCAACAACTCCCTTTGCCTTTCCGTAAGAATTAATTCCCTATTCCTTTGCTCTGGATAAATTTCTGCTTCATCCCAGAATTTCTTCTTAACACTTGTGGCAATTCCGATTTTCACACCCTCTCTTTTCAACTCTTCAATTAGCTTTTTTGCGTTAAAGAGATAAACATACGAGATGATCCAAGGCCTTCTCTCTCCCTTTGAAGATTTTGGCTGCGAATGCTCACCCGTCATAACGAGGTAATAATCTGGAACTGCCTTTTCGTTGATATCCAGTACTCGCTCATTCTTTCCGTACCATTTGATGTTTACATTCTTACCTGCAAGATTGCCACTCCTAAAATACCCATCAAATCCCTTATTGGCTGCAGAGCTCTCTAGCTCTATATCGAAAATCTTGGAAGCTATGAACTCACCTACATGGCCACGTTCAGCAGGTCTGTTAATTATCTCCGCAATCTTGCCATCTATTTCTCTCCTGAGTTTGATTAGTTCCGCAAGTTCTTCTAAATCCTTGTAGCTGTTCATCTCCAAATCTGGATTTATTCTCTCAGATACTGGCCTCCAACTGGCACAAACCTCTTTGGCTTGATTGGCCTATCGTATTTCTTGATGTCCTCAAGCTCTATGGCCATCCAGAGCTTTTTCTTTTTGCTATCTCTTCTTCCCCATCTCTCCTGCGATTTGATGTATTCCTTAAGCTCATCCTTAGTTAGGAAAATCCTTTCGCCGTGGGTTTCGAAGAACTGCATTGGGTTTTCTGACAGTACGACTCTCTTTATCGTTGCCTCACCAACAAAACCAGTATCTTCGTGCGATTGGTAGAAGACGAACTTCATTCCCGGTTTTAGCTCCTTCCAGACGGTTGCCGGCTTTACGAATACATCCTTTCCTTCCTTGAAAAAGCGGTCCATGAACTGCTTCGGGATTGGGTAGGTTACACCAACAACATCCGACATAAATTCACCTATACTTCACCTTTTATCTCCATGATGGCTTTCAGCAGCTCCTTCCCCTTTGGCTTTGGTATTTCCCTACCTTCCTTCTTAGCAGCTTCTGTCCACAGCTCGATAGCCGTTTTAATCATTTTCAACGTCTCTTCCTCGGGTCCACCGAAGGCGGAGCAGCCGGGCAGCTCAGGGACTACGGCGATGTAACCTTCATCCTCTTCGCTGTAGAAGATCTCGGTCATCTCGATCACACTTTAACCTTGAACCTGCTTGCGTTGAGAACCGTTATTCCAACGAGCCTGTCCTCTCTAAACCTGAGCAAAATTCCTTCGTCCGTAACTTCTGTGTCCGTAGCCTTCTGCGGTCTTTCAAAGCTTATGTAGAGGACATCCGCCTCCTTATCGTAATCAACATGAAACCTCTCCACGGGAAAATCCAGAAGCATCGGAACTGCATTCACGACTTTCTTCACTTCTTCTGCCATACTATCCCTCTTCTCAACAACTTATCAACTTTTTTAGTTATGAATGCGGTTATTATAAAACCATCGTTCTCAATTTCTCTTTGTACACCACTACCAGATACCTGCCATTTACTCTTCTCACAGCCAAGAGTTCGTCAGTCCATCCTTTGACTATGAAATCAGGATATTCTACAGTCATCAGAACCTCATCTGACAGCCCGGCAAGTTCGTCGTGGTTTTCCACAATGTGAAACCACCTCTCTTCTGTCAGCCTTATCGGGACTCCATTTTTATATAAGGCTGTTCCAATCATTTTGTCACGCTCAGGAGCTTGAAATCCTCCTCAGGGATCTCTCTCATCGCTTTTCCCATTAAATGTCCGCTCCATTTCTGCTTGTTCGTGATGAACTTCAGCTTTGAAATCAGAGGCTTGAACTCCACAGGTTCATCGAAAATCTTCACAGGCTTGAGCTTAATTCTCAGCGGAAAAGTCTCGTTTCCCATGCCTTCCGGAGTTTTGAAAATCCTGCTCGAATCTCTATAGACTTCAGAAGCAGCCTCGTAAACAGCAACGATTCTGGAGGGCTTGACCTCCCCATCGATGTTCTCCTGCTTCACGTAAATCAGCAGCTTATCTCCTGGCTTAACCTTCGCTATGGTGTTTTTGTGCCTCTCAGGAACACCCCACACATTCTTCTCCTTAATCACCTTCCAGTTGTCCTCGTTGGTGATGCAGAGCCAGTAGGCCATGAAATCACCGACAAATAATCAATTTGAAAAGATATAAATTTCACTACCCACTGTTTACCGATTTTTATCAAAAACGTAACAAATTTGTTACATGTCTGATTTCAGCTAATGCATCAAAAAAATCACCCCTTTGATGAAATAAACTCATCACGAAATATTTTTAACCATTTAAGTGCTACTCATAGCACAGATAAGCTTTAGGAGGTGTGATGATGGGTAAGCACTACTCCTTCCGAATATCCGATCCGGTATTGGTTGAGAAGGTTGAGAGGTTCAAGAGAACGGGCAATCTATCAAAGTTGATCAACCACCTGCTTTCCTGCTACTTCGATGGGAATGATTGCAAGGAATTGCATGCACGCATTTTCGTGTGTGCTGAACGAGGATGTAAAGCAATATGCGACGCAGAAAAAAGCCTCTCAGAAATTATAAGAACATCAAATATTGCAAAATTGGGAGCATCGTACATAAACTCATTATTATATACATATACATATTTTGCAAAACAGGGATTAACGTCGTATCATAACGGCGTTTATCCAAGTTCTGCAGAAATCTTGTGTAGGTTGGGATCCAAACAGCATTTTCCCTCTTTCTTAGCAGTAACTAAAAGAGGGATCTGAATGAGCGGAAAAGTGGAATTGAGAGTTAGAGTAGATAAAGATGTTTATCAGGCCTTCAAGGATGCAGTTTATTGCAAATACGGAACTCTGCGTGGATATCTTGGTGAGGTTGTGCAAAAACTTATGGAGCAATTCCTCAAAGACTTCCACGGAGCACACACACAAGATTTGGAGCACATAACTTCGAAGCCAAACAAGAGGCACATCAAGCTCTTAAAGTGGCTGCTTGATGAAAGGCCTCATGAAGTTCTTTACTCAGAGATTGTTAATTTTGTTAGGAACAACTTCGGGATTGATAAGAGAACCATCAGGAAATACGTTCAAGAATTCCTGATTAGTGGTGGATTTGTCAAGGCTGTGCGATCAGCTAGGGATGACTATATCATGAGTGTAAGGACTGATGTCATTCTGGGATTTCTCAAAAAATATCTCCCGGCAAAGGATCTTGAGAAATACCGCTCTCTGGTAGAGGATGTAAAAGAAGAAGAAAAGGGAGAATTAATCGTAAAAGGCTACATAGCTGAAAGGGTGGAGGCTGGGGATTCTGTGAGTGAAATAGCAAGTAGGCTTGAGGCTTCTGGATTTGATTTGAGTAAGAGGGTTGTGAGGAATACTGTAAGGAAGTTATTAGCTGAAAGAGAGGTGTTCTGATGGGGTTTTACAATACTGAGAATTTTGAGGAAGCACCTGTTAGATTCACTGTGTACATTCCGAGAAGGCTCTATGAGGAGGCCGAGAATGCAGCGAAAATTGCTGGAATACACAGCTTGGAGATAGTGATCCTCAAGTTATTGGAGAATTTTGTTGCGGAGGCCAGAAACATTGGCCACAATATCCAGCCGTTCTGGGGGGCAGTTCGTGAGGAGTGGTAGTGAGCAGTTACTCAACCTCAATAACCGCTGCATGCTCAACTATTATTTTTGAAAGCTCATTAACAACCCTGTAATCCTTAATCCCTTCTCTCATCAAGATACGTTTAACTTCTGCTTTTATCTTCGCTTTCATGTACTCTTTCCTCTTCCACTCAGAAATCTTTATGTAACCAGATAAATGGTTCACAATCTCTCTTGCAATTCTCTCAACTTTCTCCTTATCCTTTATTGGGAGGTTGGGATAAGAAAGAAGTAGAGAATAGAATGCATGCTCCTCTTCAGTCATTTTGAGCTCCTTCCCCTCCTCTTCAGCTTTTCTAACTTCCCTTGCAATCTCCACAAGCCTTGCAATCATCTCGGAAACCTCGATAATTTCGTGTTGTGCTTCTCTATCAGCTCATTGAGCTTCTCGTAAAGGCTTTTGTACTTCCACGGATTGACCTTCATCCTGACCCTCAACCGATCGCTGAGAATCTTCATCAGCACATCAGCAGCCAAGCTCTTGTATTCGAGATTCTCAAGCTCTTTGAGAAATTCTTCTGAGAGAAGGGAAACATCAGGTTTATCCTTTTTTAGCAGATCGAAAACGTCGATTGGTTCCTTCGCAACGATACTCTTCGATATCAGGTTGGTTATTTCGTTTTCAAGCTCTTTAGAAAGCTCCCTCTTTCTCCTCACAGAGTACTTCACTATCATCTTCTTGATCATCTCAAAGAATGCCAGATCGTCTTTGATGGCTGTGGCTTCTGGATGGGGAGAGGCGAGAAGGTAGAGCTTTTTAAGGGCAACAAAGTTCTTTACGAACTTCTTTTTTGTATCCTCATCCCTCGCCACCCTCTCGTATGCTACGGCTGTGAGCCTGGAAAGCTCCTCGGAACTCATCTCTCTCCAGTTCTCGAAATTGATGCCAGCAAAGTAAGAGCAGAGAACATCGTGCTTCTCCTTAAGCAGAGCAAGAACCTCGTTGACGTTCGTTAGCGTCTCCCTCACCTGATCAATAGAGTACTTGGAGAGCGATTTTCTCAGATCATCGGCAATGCCTATGTAGTCAACAATCAGCCCTCCTGGCTTATCCTTAAACACCCTGTTCACCCTCGCAATAGCCTGGACGAGTGAGTGGTTCTTCATGGGCTTCCAGA
>DAINRD010000064.1:0-5244 GCA_036742095.1 Archaeoglobus sp.
GTCCAAGTGCAGCGCAGAAGCGCGGGATGTAGTCTGCGGGGCTGGTGGGCATAAGCTTCAGTCCAAGCTCCCTCGTAATGAACCTGTAGGTTCTGCCAATTTCCTTTCTGTCAACTCTTGAGTATATTGCAATTTCATCCAGAGTTCTTGGGACTCCAGCCTGTCTGCATGCCGCATAAAGGGCTGCAGCGACAACTCCCTCGATGCTTCTCCCTCTGATCAGGTTCTTATCCACTGCCTTTCTGTAAATAACTGCCGCAGTTTCCCTGACGCTCTTTGGAAGACCAAGAGCTGAGGCCATTCTGTCAAGCTCGCTGAGGGCAAAAGCAAGGTTTCTCTCAGTGGCGTTGCTGATTCTGATTCTTCTCTGCCATTTCCTCAGTCTGAAAAGCTGCGCTCTGTTTCTTACAGAGATGGCCTTGCCGTAATAGTCTTTGTTGCTCCAGTCGATGATCGTCGAGAGACCCTTATCGTGAATGGTGTAGGTTACAGGCGCACCAACTCTACTCCTTTTGTCCCTCTGCTCGCTGTCGAAGGCCCTCCATTCTGGCCCTGCATCTATGTAAGTATCCTCAATTACCAGACCGCAATCCTGACAGATGAATTCACCCCTGCGGTAATCACGAATTAAGCGGGGGCTGCCACATTCAGGGCAAACTTCAACGTCCTCTTCCCTTTCTATTTCCTTTCTTTCTACTTCCTTCTCTACTTCCTTTTCCCTTACCTTTTCTACCTCCGCCATACTCCTTCACCACAAATAATTCTTCAAATATCACCTTCTCCAAATTTTTCGGCTTAACCAAAGCGTAGGGGGATGATACTGGCCCGATGACATCAGTAACAAACCCGATATGTTCCATCCTCCTTGTCACAACCTTATCCCCGATTTTGGGGATGTATGCAGGATTTAAAGCTACCACAAGCATTCCACTTTTTGACATATGCTTTACTCTACCAAGTGTCTGCAACCTACTCATGCAGTATATAAGGTTTACGGTAGAGTATATAAAGTTTTCGGTGAAGTTAAAATACTATCGCAGCACTGCCAAGTTCAGGATTTCATATATCTTATGCTTCAAATCCCACGAAGGTCGGCCAGGTATAACTCCAAGGCATGATTTGTCGATGTAGATGTGCGTACCTTCAAACTCCGACTCCTTGCATCCCTTAGAGCGGATGTAAAAAGGATACCTCCTGCAGGCTGCTGGCCTCTCCTCATAAATCCGACACAAACCTGAATCGAGAAATATGCAGCAACCGTTGATTTTCTTCAAATATACGAGGATTTTTCCTTTTCTAAAGACGTCACCGTACTTTTTTAACCGTTTTTCCTCTTCTGGAGTCACCATTACATCCAGTTCGGCACAGCACTTCCCACATCTCAGGCAGTTCCATTCCCTAACCCCTCTCCATGGAACGAGTTCCACAATAAATAATTGTCTTTATTTTTAAAATATTCCGAAGCACTTAGGGAGAACGGTTATATTATTCCTCCTTCATAGAAAACTCATGTTCCAGTCAGACCTCAAAATAATCGTATTTCAGCATGGTTTTTTCGGAGAGCGCTTTGTGGCCAACCTGATGAACTATCCCAACTCCTGCCCCTCTTACGGAGCATGCGGAATTGATGGATGCACTCAGTGCAAGGAGGGGCTTTACAACTTCTCAAAAAACATAATCGCCGTTTTTTCAATGCCCGACCCAACAACAATGCCCGACTTCATTGAAGATGCTGAGGACTTTTTGCCAAAAGTCATCCCTGAGGCGGATATTGCAGTGGCAATCAACCTCCACCCTGATGTGCTGGCGGTGCTGCCTGAAAAGCTGAAGGGAAAGGTTAAGGCCCTCATCGTTCCCGTTGAGGAGCCAGGATGGTGCTCTCCTGGCTTGGCGAAGCAGATAAAGGAGAAGTGCGACGAGCTTGGCCTTGAGTTTGCAGCCCCAAAGCCCTTCTGCAATCTCAGACCGAGCGAAGAGCACCCCACAATCAACAGAATGATTGAGGAGATGAGAATCGGTTACCCTGAGTTCGAAATTGAGCTGCTTGAAGATGGTAAGGCCTACGTGAGAATTTCAAAGTCCCAGCCGTGCGGGTGTGCCTACTACATAGGAATAAAGCTCAGGGGTTTTGACTTCAGTGAGGTGAGGGAGGGGAAAATGAGGGAGCTCTGGAATGTAATTGCTGAAGCCCACCACAGCTATCCCTGCACCGCAAGCATGGAGAGGGATAACGAGTACAACGAAACTCTGCTTCACATCGGTGGTTACATAGCGAGGCACGCTGTAAACAGAGCTTTGGGCTATGAGGGGGACGAAGATATTCCTGAGCACATCAAGCACATTGTTCTCTGAAACTTTCTGGCAGCTTTACGATAAACACTGCTCCGCTTGGCTCGTTGTCCCTGACCTCTACACTGCCTCCATAAAGCTCAACCATCTTTTTGACGATGGAGAGGCCCATACCAGTGCCAGAACCTGCAGAGAACCCCTCATCAAAAATCTTCTCCTTAAGCTCATCAGGAATGCCTTTCCCGTTGTCCCTGACAACAAGCACACCCCATCCTTCTTTGGCGTATGTTTCAACGTCTATCTTCACATCATCCCTGCCTGAGTGCTTTATTGCGTTGTTAATTAGGTTGAAGACTACCGTTTTAATGCCTTCGTTGGCTATAACGTTGACATTTTGCAGGTTAAGAGTTATTTCTGCCATTTCTCTGAAGGTTGAAGCAATCTCCCTTACAACTTCTGCAAGATTTATCTCCTTCCTGACATCTCCCACCATTTCAAGATTTTTCGCTTCATAAATCATTCTCGAAATTCTGTCAATCTTTGAAAGCGCGGTTTCAAGCAGTTTTTCATCTTTAAGCTCTATGGCAGCTCTTATTACTGTCAAATCGTTGAGAATGTCGTGTCTCAGCATTTTGTTCAGCAGCGATAGGTGCTCGCTCTTCTTCTTCAGCTCATCGGTCAGTGTGTGGATTTTGGTGGTATCCATACCTGTTGAGGCCACAGCAGATTTGCCTTCGTAGTCAATCCTGACAAGTCTGACTGTCATCCATTTAACGCCCCCATTTCTTGTTATTAGCCTGAAATTGATGTCCTCAGCATCTCTTATCCCCAACTCCACTTCATGGTAATTTTTCAGCACGAAATCTCTGTCGTTCGGGTGAATCAGTTCACCAAAACTCCCCATGCCGAGAAGTTCTTCCTTTTTGAATCCAGTAACCTTTTCGAAAGATTCATTGGCGTAAACAATTTCACCCTTCTGGACAATGTGAATCGGAGCTAAGGACTTTTCAATCAGCGACCTGTGGAATTCTTCGCTTTTCTTGAGTCCCGTGATGTCTATTGCAGTAATGGCAACGGCTGGTCTGCCATTCAAAGTTATCCTGCTCCCCGTAACACTGGCGTATATCTCTCTACCGGATTTTGAGATAACCCTGAATTCCTGAGATTCGACGTCGCTTTCACCTGAAACAAGCTTCAGGTACTTCTCCAGAACTGCATCTCTGTCATCAGGATGAATGAAGAACTCAAACGGACTCATCCCTTTAAGCTCTTGCCTCGTGTATTCTGAGATATCCTCAAAGGCCTTGTTGGCATAAACAAAAACGCCATCCTGAAGGATGGCCACAGGTGCAACAGATTCCTCGATAAGTGACCTGTGGAACTCCTCGCTTTGTTTCAGCTTAGCCTGAAGCATTTTGTTGGCAGTTATGTCAATCCAGTTGCCCACACCAACCAATTCCCCATTGATTTCGACTGGAATAACAAAACCCCAAACCCATCTCTCTTTGCCATCCTTTGTAATGTATCTGTTTTCCATGAAAACCTTCTCTCCCCTTAAACCTCTCATGTACTTGTTGACTATTATTTCGCGTTCATCCTCCGGAGCAAGCTTGAATACACTCATTCTGTAAATTTCGTCTTTCGAATAACCTGTAAACGTCTCAACGATTTTATTCACGTACTTTATTCTTAAATTTTCATCTACAATGAAAACACCGACTAAAGAATTCTCAACAACGTGTTTCCAGAATTTAGGGTCATCAATCACGATATTGTTGCTGCTCATTATTATAACAAGCATGTCAAGGTTTATTAAGTTTCCGCTTTGAAATCCCAAAAATTTTTCACCCCTACGGGGAGTTTACTGCATGCAAAACGAGCTGCTATGGTTCGCTCTACTGTTTGCAAGCTTTGCTGGGATCATCATCGCATACAGACTTTTCGGTCGAACAGGGCTCTACGCATGGACGGCAATGGCCATCATTCTGGCTAACATTCAGGTAATGAAGACCATTGAATTCTTTGGGCTCGTTACCGCGATGGGGAACATAGTGTACGGAACAACCTTTCTGGTCACTGACATCCTCTGTGAAAACTACGGAAGGAGGGAGGCGAGAAGGGCTGTGGAAATTGGTTTCTTCACCCTTATTGTTTTCACACTCTTAATGCAAATCTGCCTTGCCTTCATTCCTCACGAGAGCGACACGTTAAGCCCTGCACTTGAGCAAATTTTTGGAATCATGCCCAGAATAACCATAGCGAGCCTCACGGCCTACTTGGTTTCGCAACTTCACGATGTTTGGGCCTTTGACTTCTGGAAGAGAAGAACGAAGGGCAGATTTCTCTGGCTGAGAAACAACGCATCGACAATGGTTTCGCAGCTAATTGACAATGCTGTCTTTACGTGGATTGCCTTCGTTGGCTTCGGAGTTTTCTGGGAGCAGGTGTTTCCATGGGAGCTGATAGCTGAGATTTTCGTAACTTCATACATCATGAAGTTCATAGTCGCAGTTCTCGACACTCCCTTCGTTTACATTGCCAGAGTCATCAGGAAGGATGCTGAAAAGGCGGAGGTTGTAAAACAGGTAAAATAGTCAGGAAAGCCCCATAGAAACAATCTCCTCGTGAAGGCCATCGAAGACGAATTCAACGGCTATGGCAGCAAGGAAGATGGCGAGAATCCTTGCAACGATGTCAGCTCCGCTCCTGCCCAGCAATCTTATGATGGGGGAGCTGTATATGTGGCTTAATCTCACGATGAGGTAAACGAGGACAGCACAGCCCACCGCAATGAGCTTCATTGCAACGTCTGAAGCCTGAGAGTAAAGCACAATCCCCGCAGTAATTGCTCCCGGGCCTGAGTAAAGGGGAAGTGCAAGGGGGAATACCGCAATGGAGTCCACGTCTATGCTCTCCTCAGCCCTCCTTTTGTAGGCCTCCTTTCTCGTCCCACCA
>DAINRD010000064.1:5451-6340 GCA_036742095.1 Archaeoglobus sp.
GCCCGGAGGGTCGATGATTATGAACAGTGTTGTAAAGCAGGTGAGGAAGTAGCTTATGTACTCCGTCAGCTCCATATCAGCCCTCTTTCACCGCTTTACTCAAATTTTCAAGCAGCTGCAGGGCAAGCTCCTGAGAGGGATAGGAGAACAAGCCACAATCGGGGCCGATGTAGGCAAGCAACTCCCCAAAGCGCTCTTTTGCCTCGCTGATCCTCTCCGCAATCTTCTCCACAGGCTCTATTTCATCTATGGCGAGTGAAATCAGCTCCTCATTGCCCCACGCATTAACGCCGTGCATGGCGTTGAACTCGGCTATTATGCCATCAATATCGCTCCTCGCAACGCCGATTCTGAGCTTTTTGTCCGCTGACGCAACGAGTTCGGCATCAATGAAGTCCATGTTCTCGGGCTTCCTCGCACACTCGATGCCTATAATATCTACTGACGTTTCAAGAATCTCCTCGTAGTAGAGCGGCTCGTGAAGGTGAATCTGCACGTCCTGCTTGACTTTGTAGTCTAAAGCCTTCTGTAAAAGCTCCTCATCCGGCTGCAAGTCAGGAGCAATTCCAAGGCTCGGCTCGTCGATGCTTATACAAACGACATTTTCGTGCTTTGCCGCATTCTTCACGAATCTCCTCACCGACTCGGCTAAGTTGAGCAGAACGTCCTCGTAAATCACACCCCCAAACTCCCTGTAGTAAAGCTCGAAGGGGCCGGTGATGCAGACTCTCACCGCCTCAACGGTCATTTTTTCAACATACTCCAGCTCAGGAATTACGGCCTTCTTTTCGTCTATAAGGTAGGGTTCAACCTGACTGGCCTTTATGGGCCGCATGAACATCTCTATCATGTCCCTGAACTGCGGATAAGTAGGGACGTCGAGAACCTT
>DAINRD010000064.1:6350-7380 GCA_036742095.1 Archaeoglobus sp.
CTCCCTCGTAATCCCCTTGGGAAGGGGAAAACTGCCGATATCGTCGAGCATCATGTTATTTCTCTATAATTCCTCCTCTTATGGCGAGCCTCTCAATCTGGTCTCTCAATTCCTCCAGATTATCCATAAGCTCTCTCCAGCAGTCTTCACAGTTGGAATAAGTTTCCCTCAGCTCTCTCAGCCTGAGCTTTATCCTCCTTACCTGATCAGCGTAAATCTCCTCGTTTTCCGTTCCGTAGAACATGTTCCCTATCCTTCCGATGGCAGCCCTCAGAAGCCTTATTCTCTCCTCAACATCCCCGCTGTAGTCGAAGGATTCAAGAAGTTCCTCGAGATGTTCTTTTATTGAAACCATATAATTGAGTTATTTTCCTGTTAAAAAATTTTGCACCAGAGCCTAATTGTATCACTCCTCCCATCCTCCTCTTCTGCCGTAGAGATAGAGGAATAGTATGGCAGAAGCTGATAAAACTGCAGCAAGGGTTTCAAATCCAATATTTACCCCCGACTGGGGTTTGAACTTCAAAATGCAGTTTGCCGAGTTCCCTTCATAGACCCTGTAACTGGTCCCACCAAACTGCTGAATCCCGCTGAAATTTAGGTTGCTGTACTCTAAAACGGGAAGAGTTGTGAGTATGAGCAGTCTCTGTTTTTCTCCGCTTCTTAGGAAGAACTCATGATTGGTGAGAGTGTAGTAAATTGATACCTGCCCACTGCTGTTAGCGGGAACAATGATACTGTCGAAGATGAGGCTTCCATTTTCCTCAAACACATCAAGAAAGCTGAGGGTGGAATCTGAGATTTCGAGGTTGGTGTGCTGGGGCAGGGGTAGGCGTAGACTTCCTTCGAAGTTCTCCTCTCCAGAGTTGGTGAGAAGGGCGATTTCAAAAACTTCCAGTGAGGGCTGTATTATGACGTGTCTGACAATCCTCAAATTTTCCGGACTGCTGGTGAAGAGCAGGTTAAAAGTCACAGTTGTGTTGTTCTGCAATTTTACTGTCTCAACGAAGGTTTTGTTTAACGCGGTTAG
>DAINRD010000064.1:7390-7864 GCA_036742095.1 Archaeoglobus sp.
GGCTGAGGGAGTAATTTCCTTTCAGGAGATACAGTACGGATCCATTTTTCACCTCCTCAACCGAGGAGAAGTTTTCTCCCATAATGCTGAGATTTGCATAGCCCTCATAACCTCTGAGCAAAACCTGCAGGGAAAAATCCTCTGCCTGCACCGACAAAACACCCAGTAATACCGCAAACACCAGTACGAAAGCCCCTATCTTCAATTTACCACCCTCTGCATTGCTCCCCACTCAACCTCCCTTTTTCTGATAAAGGAGAATAAAGCCCTTACTGCTGCAAACTGTAGCATGATTGTGTGGATGAAAAGTCCAACTGTTACTTTGAGCTTGGATAGCCTGCGGAAGTAATAGATGAGAAGGATGGGTGAGAGGAGAAGAAGAGGCAGGAAAAGGATGGGTATGAAAGTGAGGGTGAGTGCCATGTACCACGATAGCCTCACTCCCCACGGGGCCTTCCTCATTTCCTTCCTGTA
>DAINRD010000065.1:0-7824 GCA_036742095.1 Archaeoglobus sp.
TTTCACCGCATTCTTCAGGTTCAACTCCAGCAAATCGGGATTGAAGAAGTCGAAGAAAGCTGCAGAAACGCATGCCCTTATTCCGCACTCCTCAGCCGCCCTTGCAATAGCTTCGGGGAAAAAGTACATGTCGTTGAAAAACACCGTCCCGCTCTTCAGCATCTCAACGCATGCAAGCTTCGTTCCCCAGTAAACTGCCTTTTCATCCAGTTTTGCCTCCATAGGCCAGATTTTCTTCTCCAGCCACTCGTGAAGCTGCATGTCGTCAGCGTAGCTTCTGAATAGCGTCATTGCAGCGTGGGTGTGGGTGTTGAAGAAGCCCGGAATCAAAGCCTTCCCGCTGCCGTCAATAACGACATCGCTTTTCTCAGCCTTCCCGCCTATTTCGGAAATCTTTCCCTCTTCAACCTTCAGATTTCCCTCCACAATTCCCTTGGGAGTCAGAATCTTGGCATTCTTGATGAGAATCATTGGCTATTATCCTGACTGCTGGGATAAAATTCTTTTGTCCTCTTTATTACCATCATGCATTTAACACTGACCAAAAATTATTAATACTCATAGCTTCTTAACATCGTTATGTATCTGGTAGCGTTGAAGTGCAGGATATGTGGAACGGAATACCCGCCCGAACCCCTTTACCACTGCAGCCTCTGCTTTGGGCCGCTGGAAGCCGTTTACGATTACGAGGGGATAAAGGAGAGTGTGAGTAAAGAGGAGATTTCGAAGAGAATGCAGAGCGTATGGCGATATAGGGAGTTTTTACCCACCAACCATGATCCCGTTGACCTCGGAGCAGGATTTACGAGATTCATACATGCAAAGAACCTTGGAGAGCAACTGGGACTGAAGAACCTTTACCTGCTGGACGATTCGACCAATCCAACTTACTCCTTCAAGGACAGAGTCGTGAGCGTTGCTGTAACCAAGGCGCTGGAGTTCGGGATGGATGTTGTAGGATGTGCCTCTACCGGAAACCTCGCTGGAAGCCTGGCAGCGCACGCCGCTAAGGCTGGACTGAGGGCTTTGGCAGCTACGACGATGCCAACAGGCTCGCTGCCGAAATAGCTGAGAAAAACAGGAGCTGGGGGTTCGTGAACATCAACCTCCGCCCCTACTACGTGGAGGGAAGCAAAACCCTTGCCTTCGAAGCTGCGGAGAGGCTTGGATGGGGAGCACCGTCTCAGGTTGTGGTGCCTGTGGCATCTGGAGCGCTTCTTTATTCAATTTACAGAGGTTTCAGAGAGCTTGAGACGGTTGGACTTATCGATTCTGCTGAAGTAGTTTTCAACGCCGCCCAGCCTGAAGGATTCCCTGTAGCGAGGGCTGTGAAGGAGAGAAGGCAGGTTGAGCCAATAGAGAGGTTCAACACAATAGTCCACAGCCTCGCCATAGGGAATCCAGCTGACGGAATCTTTGCGAAGGAGGTCGTTGAGAGGAGCGGCGGTTACGCTGAAGATCCAAGCGATGCAGAGGTTATCGAAGCCGTCAAGCTCCTCGCGAGGACTGAGGGGATATTCACCGAGCTTGCGGGAGGGGTGACGATTGCTGCGCTGATAAGGCTGGTCGAGGATGGAAGAATTGACAGAGACGAGAAGGTCGTGACATATCTCACAGGAAACGGCCTTAAAACGGCTGAAGCTGTGGCAGAGAGCCTCAGCACCGTGAAGATAGATGCGAGAGTGGATGAGTTTGAGAAGGTCTTGGGGGTGAGGGGATGGCGATAAAGGTCAGGCTTCCAGCATCGATAAATCAGGGAGATCTGGAAATTGAAGCAGAGAAGCTTACGGTAAACCAGCTATTAGCTCTGCTCTCTCAGATTACCGGCAAAGACCTCGAAAAAATTCTGAAGAGGGATGGTGAGCTTTCACCTTTCATCAGCATCTTCGTCAATGGCAGGAATGTGAGGTATGCTGAGGGGCTCGAAACAGAAGTAAAAAACGGGGACGAAGTTTCAATAGTTCCAACAGTGGCTGGTGGTTGAATGCTCACGAAGGAACAGATTAAAAGGTACGGTAGACAGCTCTTAATTCCAGAAATTGGAGGTAAAGGTCAGGAGAAACTTCTGAAGGCCAAAGTGCTTGTTGTAGGAGCAGGAGGACTTGGCAGCCCCGCAATGGAGTTTCTCGCCGCTGCTGGAGTTGGCAGGATTGGCATTGCTGATGGAGATGAAGTGGACATAACGAACCTCCACCGCCA
Organism: Archaeoglobus sp.; assembly: GCA_036742095.1. Classification (GTDB taxonomy): domain Archaea; phylum Halobacteriota; class Archaeoglobi; order Archaeoglobales; family Archaeoglobaceae; genus Archaeoglobus. The sequence continues at coordinate 2,200 of DAINRD010000065.1, forward strand.
GACCATTCACGCAGGAAATCTCGGCGTAAACAAGGCTGAATCGGCAGCGAGCTTCGTTGAGAAACTCAATCCTGACGTGGAGGTTGATGTTTATCCCTTCCACCTCACGGCAGAGAATGCGAGAGAAGTGATATCGAAATACGACGTCGTTCTGGACTGCACCGACAGCTTCAGTTCGAGGTTCCTGATAAACGACGCATGCGTTCTGGAAAGTAGGCCTTTCGTGCACGCTGCCGTGCTGAGATTTGAAGGGCAGATTATGACAGTGATTCCCCACGAAACTGCCTGCTACCGCTGCTTTCTGCCCGAAGCTCCTCCACCCGGCAGCGTTCCGAGCTGCAGGGAGGCGGGGATAATAGGAACGACCACAGCATTTTTCGGAGTTCTTCAGGCCAACGAGGCGATTAAGCTCATACTCGGCAAAGGTGAGCTTTTCACCAACAGACTTCTCTACGCCGACCTCCTCCACAATGATTTTAACTTCATTGATGTTAGGAGACAGGAGGATTGCAGGGTGTGTGGTGAGAGGGGGATTAAAGAACTCAGGGGGGAATACTATGTCGAAACATGCAGAATCGAATCAGATTAAAGAAGTGCTGGACCTGAGGGGAGAGGTCTGCCCATTCACCTTCATAGAGACGAAGTTAAAGCTTGAGGAAATGGGGAGCGGGGAGATACTTCAGGTAATCATCGACCATGAACCAGCTGTGAGGGATGTGCCAAGGAGTGTTGAAAGCGAAGGCCATATTGTCCTGGATGTATCAAATATATCAGACAGAGAATGGAGCATTCTTATAAAAAAGAAGTAAAAAACTATCGTATATTAAATTTAATTCATTCAACACTGTTAAAATGAATGAAAAACAGTTTTTCTTGGTTTTATCAAAACCTCGCTAACCTATTTAAGAAATAAGAGTGATAGTTCAGTGAGGTGATGGTATGAAACTGGCAATTGTTCTGGCAAGTGGTGAGTTGGAGAAGGTTCAGGCGGCAAGCATTATTGCAAGCACCGCAGCAACGCTCGGCGAGGTTATGCTTTTCGCCACCATGGATGGGCTGATGGCCTTCAAGAAAGACGTGGTGGAGAACAAAGCATGGAAGGCTGGAGAGCTTGGTAAGGGCATGATTCAGGCAAACGCACCGCTCTTCATCGACATTCTGAAGCAGGCAAAGGAGGTAGGAAATCTGAAGGTCTACGCATGCGGAATGGTTATGGACATGTTGAAGATGAGCCTTGACGACTTCGTTGACATCTTTGATGACGTCATTGGCGTCACGAAGTTCCTCGGCATGGTTGAGGACGCAAAGGTTCTCTTCATCTAAATTTTTTGGGGGTGGTTGAGATGGTAGTTGTTGACGCAAGGGGAAGCTACTGCCCGGGCCCATTGATGGAGATGATTAAAACTCTCAAGCAGGTTGAGGTTGGAGAGGTTGTTGAGGTTCTCTCCAGCGATGAAAGCAGTGCCAAAGACATTCCTGAGTGGGTCAAGAAAGCTGGACATGAGCTTGTTGAGGTAAAGAAGGAAGAAGACTACTGGAGAATTGTTGTTAAGAAGTTGAAGTGATATGAAAAACATTGTTATTGTTGGTGGAGGAGTTGCTGGAACCATTACTGCCAACTACCTCGCAATGAAGCTCAGGGAGGAAATCAGGGAGAAGAACGTATCCATAACTCTGATTTCTGACAGGGAAAAGCAGCTCTACGAGCCGGGACTGCTTTACCTCATCTTCAACAGAATGGAGGAGAGCGAGATTCTGAAGGATGTTAAGTACCTCCTTGACCCGCTAATTGAGCTGAAGATTGCAAGGGCAACGAAAATTGATGCGGAGAAGAGCAGGGTGGAGCTTGAGAACGGGGAAGTGGTGAGCTACGACTACCTTGTTATCGCCACAGGTTCAAGAGTCGTTCCTGAGGAGATGCCGGGGCTTGTTGAAGGAGGACACTGGTTCTACAACCTTGATGGAGCAAGAAGACTGAGAGAGGAACTTGCAAGGTTCAAGAAGGGAAAGGTTGTCGTCAGCGTGATGGGAATCCCGCACAAGTGCCCCGTTGCTCCCATCGAAGTTACCTTCATGCTCCACGAGTTCTTCAAGATTCACGGCGTGAGGAAGGATGTCGAGTTGCTCTACACCTACCCGATAAACAGAGTCTTCACCATGGAGGAGGTTTCCGACCTTGTGCAGAAAATGTTCGACGAGAGGGGGATAAACTACAAGACCTTCTTCAATCCCCTGAGCATTGACCCTGAGAGGAAGGTCATTGAGACTCTGGAGGGCGAAGAAGAGACCTACGACCTCCTTATAGCAATCCCACCGCACAAGGGCTCTCAGGTAATAATCGACTCAGGTCTTGGCGACAGGGATGGATGGGTTCCGACAGACAGATACACGCTGAAGGCTGAAGGGCTTGAGAACGTTTATGTAGTGGGCGATGCAACGAACCTGCCGGTAAGCAAGGCTGGAAGCGTGGCACACTTTGAGGCGGAGGTTGTGGCGGAGAATATAGCTGCAGAGATCAAGGGCTTACCCCCGACTGCAAGATACTTCGGAAAGGCGATGTGCTTCATCGAGACGGGATTCAGCGAGGCGACATACATATGGTTCGACTACGATACGCCACCGAAGTTCGTCAAGCCCAACAAGTTCATCCACTGGATGAAGCTGGCATACAACAGAATGTACTGGCTTACGGCAAGAGGTATGCTCTGAGGTGATAATATGGCTGAAGAAGTACTCAGGCAGCTTGAGCCCCTCCTGAAGAAAATTGCGGAGAATCAGGAGCACCTCATAGAGGCGATTGACAAGCTCGTATGGCTTGAGAAGAGCGGAAATCTCGATGCACTGCTTGGCTTTTCAGCCCTCATCAAAATCGTTCAGGACTCCATCAGCGACGCAGTGGTGGAGAGGAACATGGAGATGATATCGAACATCGGCTTAATTTCGACCAAGTTCACCAGCGACAGAGCTTTGGTTCTGCTCAACGCTCTCGGAGATGCAATCTGCAGGTGCGAGAAGGAGCCCGAGCCTGTTGGCATGGTAGGGCTGATGAAAGCTTTAAGAGAGCCTGAGGTGCAGAAGGCTCTGGGAATGCTGCTGAACATCGCGAGGGAGCTCGGGAAGAACATCTAACACAAAATTTTTCCCCCATTCCATTATATCCCTATTTAAAAAAAAGATGGTTAAGTCTCAGCTTTTCGCCCCTTCACCGAGTAAGTTTTTAAAATCAGGCCAAGCATGATGGCGAGATATCCAAATTGAAGTATCAGCCTGACCCACTCCATGCTTGCAGAGTAGCCGAACATCACTGCTAAAATGCCTCCAATCAGCCCCTTGTGGTGCAGTGGGTTCGATTCATCAATTCCAAGGCTGTAAGCCTTCTCGAAGAGCGGATGCTCGAATCCCTCCTCTTCAAGAACCTCCACGAACTCGTGGGTGCCGTATCCAAGCAGTCCAGCAGCGATGAAAGCCAGCAGAACACTTGTGAAATAGAAGAACCTCCTGAGGCTCATCCTGTATTCAAACCTCAGTATCAGCACTGCAAGCGTTATTGCCACCGCCACACCAGCTGCAGCCCCCAAGGCGGTAGAAGCGAACTCTGCGATGGCGAAGGGTGTCAGAAACAGCACGGTCTCTATGACCTCCCTTACAACGAAAACGAAGGCTATCACTGCTATTCCCCACTTGAATTTGCCCTCTGCCCTTTTTTCAACCTCTCCCCTGACGTCTTTCCCTGCCATCCAGAGAATCATATACGTGAGGACTCCAACAGCCATGTAGGAGGCAAAGCCCTCAAAAAGCTCCTTCTGCTCTCCCTGCAGACCACCGTAGGCAACTATTACCGCAGCAGCTATGGCAAATCCTGCAGCTATTGCCGCAATTGTGCCGTAGTAGGCGAATCTAACCTCTTCAGTCCTTCCGCTCCGCTTGAGGTAGGCAACGAGAACTGCCACAAGCAGTGCAGCCTCAAACCCTTCCCTCAGCGTTATGACCATCTGCCCCATCATTTTTAACACCGTTATATTTAGGATTGCCTAAATTTAAAAAGTTTTTGGTTGGCCTAAATTCGGTTTTGAAATACAATCAAAAATGCATAATGCTTATAAATTAGTACTGCATAATATAAACACTGTTAGGTAACAGTGTTTTGGGGGGTGATGGAATGGCTTTGCTGTTTATGGACCCGCTCGACCTGTGGCTGATGCTGCTGGGCGTAACGCTCTTTGCTGCAGCGTGCGCGGTGTACATGAATGTGGTGAGAGGAAAGAGGAACGATGACTGCAACAAGGGACTGGGTGCGTACTTCATTGGTGTAGGGATTTACGCTCTCGTTGCCGGTCTCTGGGGGATGATGACCTGGCCTCTGCCGGGTTCAAACAACATAGTTCTCATAGACTCTTTCGCACTGTTCGGCATTGCGAGCCTTGTTGTCGGGATTGTTCTGTTCAAGGGCCTTGACATCAGAGCTGCTGGAGCGATAGCTCCTCTCGCCCTGCCAACAATCGTCTACGCTTTCGTAATCTGGAACTACGGGATGACGAAAGACCCGCTTAAGGCGGGACTAATGTTCTTCCTCACAGGACTTGCGGCTCTGCTTTCACCGACACTTGCCATCCAGAGAATTGGCAGGATTCTGGGTGTTCTGGCAATAGTAATCCTTGTTGTGGCCGGAATAATGGCCTTCTACACCGGCATGAACGCAGCCTTCGGCCACGTTGCAGGATGGGGCAAATGGGTTCCGTGGTATGGAAGTGTGACAGTTGGGAATTGAAGGCTCAATTTATTTATTTTTTAGCTGAAAGGCGTTTTGAGGGATTTTAGAGCTCACAAATGGGTTAAAATTGTTATAACTCTTCATTAGGTTTTACCCCACTACCCATGAGGTTAAGCTTTTCTGGAAGAGGTTAAAGGGGGTTAACGATATGAGGATGACCTGATTTACGAAAAGGTATTTGTTCGGGGTATGATTCGTAAAAACTCACAGATTGTAAAATCCAAATCTACACCGGAACATTCACCCCAAGCTGTTTTACCAAGAAATCGTAGAGAACTAAAATCATGCCAATAACGAAGGCGAAGACGAGCAATTCGTAGAAGTTCTTGTGCTTTCTGTATTTTGTGTGGTGGGCTTCAAGCGTTAAGTCGAAAAGCTCGTCTGCAAGGTGAATTGATAGGAACGTCCCGACTGCAGAGAGAAAGATTATGCTCCAGAAGGGATTTGGCTGGGTGAGGATGTGATGGAAGACCATGAGGATGAATGTTTTGCCATACACCTCCTCAGCAGTTAGCAAAAAGTAAGCGTTCGCGGAGATTGCCATAATCCAAACAATAATCTCCGAATAGAGCATCCTGACTTTGAAAAGCAACCTGATGGGAAAGTCAAGCAGGAATCCTGCATCTGCTATCGGCGTGCAGAGAACGAAGAACGACCAGGTAAGCAGTGTTATCTCAAAACCGCTTCTGACCCCATATTTCGTGGATACGAAGAAGAAGTAAAACGCCAAGACTGAGAGAAGAAGTATGAACCTGAGAACCCTCGCTCTGTGGTCATGCATGCGGAACCCCACATTAACGGTAAAGCTTTTCAAATTCCTCTCTGGTCATTCCTGCCTGCTTGATTATTGCTCT
>DAINRD010000066.1:0-7755 GCA_036742095.1 Archaeoglobus sp.
GTAGAGAAGGTTGATGCAGTGATATGGACTCACTGCCATTTCGACCATTTTGGAGGTTTTGGGGAGTTTTACAGGGTGCAGAACAACGTCAGGGTTTACTCAACCCCTCAAATACACGAAGACATAGGACACTTCATGAAGTTCATGCCCTACAAGCCCGTTGAGGTCGATGTATTCGATAATTTTACCATTGCCGGTATGGACTTCACACTACTTCCCGTAAACCACCCTCCAGTGAGTGCAGTAGGAGTTAAGGTGGAGTGGAAGGGGTTCAAGGTTGTCATCAGCGGTGATACCAACGTGAGAATTCCTGAGCAAACACTGAGGGAAATGCAAAACCCTGATTTGTTCATTGTAGAGGCTTTAGCCCCAACAGGAAGGTTCAGGAAGCACATGAACGCTAAAGAGGCTTTAGAGCTCGCTAAAAGGCTGAATGCCGGCAAAGCAGTTCTCACCCACCTCGGCCACTTTTTCCCGCCACACCATCTTGCAATTAAAACCTATCCTGTTGGTGAAGATTACCAGTCTTTCATCTTTGGAGAGGGGAGGCTCGATGAGTTCTTTGGGGATTGATATCGGCGGAGCGAACCTGAAGGTTGCCTCGAAGGATGGATGGGAGATTATCTATTTCCCAATGTGGAGGGAGGCGGAGAGGCTTGAAAGCAAGCTTAGGGAGATTTCGGAGAAGTATTCTGCAGAAAGGGCCGGAGTCGTGATGACTGCAGAACTCGCGGACTTTTTCAAGTCAAAGGCGGAGGGTGTTGAGTTTATTGCAAAGGCATGCAAAAATGTTTTCAGAGACGTGAAATTTCTGGATGTTGAAGGCAACCTCAAAGCAGACATAGACAATCCCGAAAACTTTGCAGCCAGCAACTGGGTGGCTTCGTGCAGACTTCTGCTGGAGGAAGCTTACAGAAACTTCCTCTTCGTTGACATGGGCTCAACTACAACAGACATTATCCCCGTAACGTCTAAAATTGATGCTGCAAAAACGGACTTTGAAAGGCTTAAAAGGGGTGAGCTCATTTACTTCGGTGTTTTGAGGACTCCAGTTTTTTACGTCCTTAAGGAATTTGAAGGTGCTCCTCTCTGCCCTGAATTCTTTGCCATTACAGCTGACGTCTTCGTTGTAACTGGAGATATTGGAGAAGAGGACTACAGCTGCGACACTCCTGATGGAAAAGGCAGAAGCAGGGAGGAGTGCATGAGAAGACTTGCAAGGACAGTTTGCAGTGATATGGAAGAGCTTGGGGAGGAGAAGGTTAAAGAGCTTGCTTTAGAGGCAAAGTGGGCCATAATTGACAGACTGTCAGAGGTTATTGAGCACAAGGCCAAAATTTACGGTTTAAAAACTGTCTTCGCATGCGGTATAGGGGAGTTCCTGATTGCTGAAGCCTGTGAGGAGACAGGAGTGGAGTGCAGATTAATTTCGGAGCTATACGGGGATTATTCAAAGCTTTTCCCCGCTTACGCAATGTTAAAGCTTGTTGAGCAGCATTGAGCGGTAAAGGATTTCACAGGAGTGCTCAACGTAGCTTGCTTTATTGTAGGCATCCCTCAAGCTCTTTCCTGCTGCGTAGATTCCGTGGTTTCTGACCACTGCAACACCCTTCCTTTTCACAACCTCGGCTATCTTTTCAGCAAGCTCTGGAGAGCCGAACTGTCCTTCAACAACCTCAATTTCGCCAAAGTAGAGCCTACCTTCCAGATCAAGGGGTTCAATCCTGTCCATTTTCCCCCCCAAAACAACATTGAAAACTCCATGGCAGTGCAAAACAGCACCGTAATCAGTTTTCTCGTAAATCTTGAGGTGAATTAGCTGGTCAACCGATGCCTCCTTCACAAACTCTCCATGCCTGATTTTCACGAAGGAGCTTTCACTCAAATCGTCAAGATTCTTCCCTGTTTTGGTGATGTATATGGAATCCGCAAGTTTGAAACTCATGTTTCCGCTCGCTCCATCAATCAACCTCGCTGCAGCGAGAAGTTTTCCAACCGCTATAGCTTCTTCGAACATGAAATCAAAAGAACGAAACATTTAAAAATCTTTTTTCCTAATGTTTCTTGCCTTAGGGCTATTTTAAAAAGCAAACAAAGTGGTGAACATGATAGAGGAGAAAATATATAAGGGAACAACAACAGTAGGTTTGGTTTGTAAGGACGGAGTAGTCATGGCTACAGAGAAGAGAGCAACAATGGGTAATTTCATAGCCAGCAGAACTGCCAAGAAAATCTACCAGATTGCAGACAGGATGGCCATGACAACTGCGGGAAGTGTTGGTGACGCTCAGTTTCTTGCAAGAATTATCAAAATTGAAGCAAGCCTTTATGAAATCAGAAGGGAGAGAAAACCCACAGTAAGGGCTGTTGCAACTCTCACCTCAAACCTCCTCAACTCCTACCGCTACTTCCCCTACCTGGTGCAGCTTCTCATAGGCGGTATTGACGCAGAGGGTAAGAGCATTTACTCCATTGACCCCATTGGCGGTGCAATCGAGGAGAAAGACATTGTTGCAACTGGCAGCGGAAGTCTTACTGCCTATGGTGTCCTTGAGGACAGGTTTACACCAGAGTCGACCGTGGATGAGGCAGTTGAGCTGGCAGTGAGGGCCATATACTCAGCAATGAAGAGAGATTCTGCCTCTGGGGATGGAATTGATGTGGTTAAAATTACCGAGAATGAGTACTACCAGTTCAGCCCTGAAGAGGTGGAACAGATACTGGCCAAGTTCAGGAAGTAAAATGAGAAGAAAAGGATGACGAAGTATCTGGATGAAATAAGGAGTAAAGTTAAGGAGTATCTTCCGCCAAATGTTAGGGTTAAGAGCATTGAATTTGAGGGGCCTCAGCTGGTAATTTACGTTGAGAACCCTCAGGAGCTGGCTGAGGTCGACATAGTCAAGAAACTCGCCAAAGACCTGAGAAAGAGAATAATTATTAGGGCTGACCCTAAGTCCCTGAAGCCTCCAGAGGAGGCAAAGGAAATAATACTGCAAATTGTTCCCGAAGACGCAAAAATTTCCAGCATCTTTTTTGATGAGGAGAATGGGGAGGTTATAATTGAGGCAGAGAAGCCAGGGGTCGTTATCGGGAAGCAGGGTGCGACTTTCAGAGAGATAATGAAAGCAGTGGGCTGGAGCCCCAAGGTCGTCAGAACTCCTCCCATCAAGTCGAAGATTATAGAAAATATCAGAAATTACCTTCTGAGTGCAAGAGAAGAGAGAGGAGAAATTCTAAAAAGAATTGGAGAGAGAATACACAGAACTTCGCTGATAGAGGAAAAGTGGGTCAGAGTGACATTCCTTGGGGGGAGCAGAGAGGTTGGAAGGAGCTGCTACTTGCTCCAGACTCCTGCGAGCAGAATTCTGATTGATTGCGGAGTTAACGTGAGCAATCTTTCCCAGCCACCTTATCTCTACATCCCCGAAGTCCAGCCCCTCGATGCCATCGATGCTGTCGTTATAACCCACGCCCACCTCGACCACTGCGGCCTTGTCCCCCTCCTTTACCGATACGGCTACAGAGGGCCAATATACCTGACACCCCCCACAAGAGATCTGATGGTTCTGCTACAGCTGGACTTTCTTGAGGTTGCGGGGAGAGAGGGTAGCACAGCACCTTACGACTCAAGTCTGATTAGAGAGGCTTTGAAGCACACCATAACCCTTGACTACGGGGTTGTTACAGATATCAGCCCTGACGTGAGGCTGACCTTCTACAACGCTGGTCACATCCTCGGCTCAGCCATAGCCCACTTCCACATTGGAGAGGGACACTACAACATTGCCTTCACGGGAGACTTCAAGTTCGAGAAGACGAGGCTATTTGACAGGGCTGCAACAAACTTCCCGAGACTTGAAGCCCTGATTATGGAAGCAACTTACGGCGGTGCAAACGACATGCAACCCTCCCGCAAGGAGGCCGAGGAAAAGCTGGTGGAGGTTATCAACAGAACTCTCGACAGGGGAGGTAAGGTTCTGATCCCAACCTTCGCTGTAGGAAGAAGTCAGGAGGTCATGATAGTCCTTGAAGAGGCAATGAGGGAGAAAAGGCTGAGAGAGACCTACGTTTACCTCGATGGGATGATTTACGAGGCTACAGCCATTCACACCGCCTATCCCGAATACCTCAACGCCCACCTGAGAGACCTCATCTTCTACCATGGCATTAACCCCTTCATCAGTGAGAGCTTCGTAAGGGTTGATTCACCATCAAAGAGAGAGGAAGTTATAAGCGACCCGTCACCGAGCATCATAATTGCAACCTCCGGTATGCTCAACGGAGGGCCTGTAATGGAGTATTTCCGACATCTCGCCGAGGACGAGAGAAACACCATCGTCTTCGTTGGTTATCAGGCTGAGGGCACTCTTGGAAGAAAAGTTCAGAAGGGCTGGAAGGAAGTTCCATTCCCCGTCAACGGTAGAAGGGAAGTTGTAGAAGTAAAGATGGAAGTTGAGACAGTCGATGGTTTTTCAGGACACTCTGACAGGAAGCAGCTGATGAACTACATCAAATACCTCAACTCCAAGCCCGAGAAGGTCGCAACAGTGCACGGAGACGAGTCGAAGTGCATTGAGCTGGCTTCAAGCATTTACAAGACCTACAGAATTGAGACAAGGGCGCCCATGAACCTTGAGACCATAAGGTTTGTTTAATGTTTTTCCGTTCTGGGAAACAATTATAGTCATGTAAAAAAATTTACATCATGCGGAGAAGTGCGAAGGTTGTTGAGGGACCTTTGAGAGTTGGACACTGCAATTCTCAGCAGAGACATTGGGGAAGGGGAGGTCATTGTCATCAGAGCTGAAAAAAGTCCCGGAGATTGAACCAAAGTTAAGAAGGGCTTTCTATACCGCTATTCAAAGTATGAAAAAAGTGCTGATGAAGGGGGGAGTTCTGGAATAAGTTTATCAGACCAGAGGTGAAATCGGGTCATGAAGAGAATTCTGGTCTGCCCTGTATGCAAGTCGAAAGATGTGGAACTTGACGCTGGAGGTTACACTGGGAAGTACTACTGCAAGGAATGTGGCTACACGGGAAGCTTCGTTCTGGAGATGACTGAGGGAGAATACAGAGAAATGACGGAGAAGGAGAAATTTGAAAGAAAAGAAGATGTGAAATCAAAACCGAAAGGTGTGAGAGAGGATTAAATTAAGTTTATATTCCCTCATCCAACTTTTTTTATGGAAGAAATCTCATCTCACGTCAGATCAGGAAAACCCGTCATGATTCTCGATTCAGAAAGGAGTGCCATCTGCATTCCTGCAGAGGTTGTGAGTGGAGAGATTCTCAACTTCATGATGAAAAACTGCGATGAGATTCGTCTGGCTCTCACATGGAAGCAAATTCTGAATCTTGGCTTAAACAAATTCAGGTTCCAGAATGGTAACTTAATTCCCATCGACCCCAATCTCGAGAAGATTTCGGCCGAGGAGAGGGCAAAATTCATCAGGGAATTGGTTGGGGGTAATGCTGGTGAAATCAGATATCCCGGAAGGATATTCGTAGAGGAGACCAAAGAGATGGGAGTTCTGGAGAGGCCGGGGATTGCTGAAGCCTGCGTTGACCTTGCAAGAATGGCAGGGTTCGCCCCTTCTGCCGTTTACGCCCCTCTGATGACTGCAGATGGTGGCGTTGCGGGGGAAGATTACGCCTTAAAATTTGCTGAAAAGCACTCAATGCCAGTTTTCAGGATAAAGGACATGATTGAGTTCAGGATAAAGTCAGAGAAGATTGTGGAGAGAGTTGTAGAGGCCACGCTGCCCACGAAGTTCTACGGAACCTTCAAGGCTGTGGGCTACAAAACGCCTTTGGGAGAAATAGTCGCCCTCGTAAGGGGCAAGGTGGATGAAGGAGACGTTCTTGTGAGGATTCACTCCGAGTGTCTGACGGGTGACATTTTCCACTCTCTGCGGTGCGACTGCGGGGACCAGCTTGAGAATGCACTGAAAATGATAGACAGGGAGGGTAAGGGAGTGGCAATCTACATGCGCGGTCACGAGGGGAGAGGAATTGGGCTGATAAACAAGCTGATGGCTTACAGGCTTCAGGAGGAGGGCAAGGATACTGTTGATGCCAACATCGAACTTGGTTTTCCGCCAGACATGAGAAGCTACGGAATTGCAGCTCAGATTCTGATGGATTTGGGAGTTAAGAGCATCAGACTGCTCACCAACAACCCCCTGAAGATTGAGGAGCTCAAAAAGTATGGGTTTAGAATCGTGAGGGAGCCCATTGAAGTGGAGCCCTGCGAGGTAAACCTGCCTTACCTCAGGGCAAAAAAGGATAAGATGGGCCACATGATATGCTTCAACGACTGATTTGTGAGTGTGGGGCTGAGCTGAACAGTAAAGCAGCCTTTTGCCTGAGCTGCGGGAAAAAGCACGCTGTCGGTTGTGGTGTTTACATTTCCGAAAGCAGGGTTTTTGTGAGAGTTTTTGGGGAGGACGGGTTTGAGGAGTTCTCCATTAAGAGGTATGACGAGGAAGTCTCGATCAGGAATCTCTACGAGGTTCTGGCGGAGAGAATTTACTCCTATAGAGTTGAGGAGGTCGTGGTTTCGGGAGAGAATGAAGAGCTCATGGAAGAGGGGCTCGAAGGTTTGAGGAACGCGCTTTATCCTTTTGAGGTATCTGTAAGCGACGCTTTTGAAGAACCAAAAAGCTTCTTTGAGAGACTTGAAAGGGTTTTAAGGCTGGAAAAGGAGCTGAAAACCGTAAAAATGCCTCCAGAGGATAAGATTCACGGCAGCCACTCCACCATCATTGGTGGGAGAGAGGGGTATAAGCTTATTCTTTCACTGGCAAAATCCCCCTACGTGAAAAAGGTCGTTCCGGGGGTTATTGAGGGCAATGCGACGAGCATAGGTGGGGGAGTTAAGCTCAAGCTCACAAGGAGCGACGAGAGAGGGAACGTGAGGGCTTTGCTGATTGATGGCTCTTCAGTTCAGCAGGTTCACGTGATAACCACTGCCTCAAACAAAGATGAAGGGGAAGAGGTTTTGAGGCTTTTGAAGGCATATGTACGCGATTTACAGGAGTGAAGGGGTGGAGATTGCCATCCCCTTCGAATGCAGAATGTGCGGGAAGTGCTGTGAAAAGCTGAGCCAGTGTGTTTATGACCCGGTTGAGGGTAAAATTATAGCTGAGACTGACCTTGGACTTTTCGAACACCTTGAGCTGGAAGTAGAATCGAAATGGCCCGTTCTCATTAAACCCTGCCCCTTCTTAAAAAACGCCAGATGCTCGATACACCCAATAAGACCTGAAAGCTGCAGGGAGTTTCCATTGACGGAGAGTGGCGACTGTGGGGTGGGTTGTAAGGGTTACAGGGAGATTCAGGAAAGGGTGAGGGTTCTGGAAAGGGTGCTGGGAGAACTGAGGTTTGCTGGAAAGTTAATTTAGATTAGAGTGGGCTCATGACAAGAAGGAGTTTTTAAAGATGGACCCGTGCCTCGCTATGACTGCTTAATCCTACAAAAAGTAAAAATCACAAAAACCTCGTAAGCCCTTCCCTCCAGGTTTTATCCGCCTCGCCAAGCTCAACGCTGAAGGCGCCAAAATTCAGCCTCTCTCCACCGCTGTATCCCACAATTTCTGCCTTAAGCCCCTTCGCCCTGAAAAACTCCGCGTAGCCCTCCGCAACGCTTTCGGAAACCTCCACCACCCATCTCGTGTTAGACTCGGAGAAAAGCTCGACAAAGTTGAGCTCTCTCGCAGCCTCAAAGCCCACACCCCTGCCAAAGCTCATTTCAGC